>CAYZGY010000469.1:0-6636 GCA_964478085.1 uncultured Planctomycetia bacterium | reverse complement strand
CCGCTTCGCGTCGTCGGCCGGAGTCAGTGCGAACTCCCCCTCGTCGACCGAGAGTCGAGCGCTCTCGAGCGCCTTGTTGGTCGACTTGACTCGCAAGCGAACCGTCGATCCCTCGAGCACGGCGATCTGCCGAGCACCCGGATCGATCTCGTCGAGCCCTCGAGAGGCGTCGGCACCGACGGCATACGGCGGCAGCTCGACCTCGTGCTCGAGAAGCACGATGGGCAGCGCGATGACCTCGACGCGCGCGGGATCCGTCCAAGCGTCGCCGGCATTCACGCGGTACGAGACGGTTTCGGTCAGACGGGGCAACGAGCCACGAAAGATCCTCGTATCGTCGCCTTCGGCGACTCCAGAATCGGCTTCGAGCAAAACTGTGCGTCGCAATCGACCGTCGATCGACTCGATCTCGACAAACGCCGAGGGCGGTAGCTCGCCGTCACAAAGGACCTCGAACTCGAGCTCGCGTCCGAACGCATGACGAGGGACCTCGCCCGACTCACGATCGAGACCCGAGCCGTCAAACTCGCTGCCGCCGCCCACGACCTTCACCATCGGCGTGCGTGTCGGGTAGCTCTCCACCCCGAGGGCAAGCCGCCGCAAAAACGTCGAGGCATGCCCCGGAAAGATGGCGCTCAGGGTTACGAGGAAAAGGACCGTTCCGAGCAGGAGCCACAAACGTCTACGCAGGCGGTCGGTCGAGAACCCGGCGAAGACATCGACGCGATTCTCGAGCGCGGTCGCGTCCGCGATGACAGCCTCGCGCAGATCCTCCGATCCCCAACGTTTGGCGGATTCGTCCTCGAACTCGAGCGCCGCGACGAGATCGCTGTCGAGGCCGTGTCGGCGTTCGACCTCGACCGCGAGAGCGAGAATCGACTCGTCGCATCCGAGGCTCGGCCCGATCCAGCGACGCACGAACCAGATGACGACACCGGCGAAGACGACCAGGAGGACGGCCCGCTGTGCGATGGTCATCGAGAGAGACCAGTCGACGACGAACACGCCGAGCAGGGCCAGGAGTGTCGCCGCGAGAAACGTGGCCCACGCCGATCCGAGACGGACCGATCGCCGTCGATCACGCAGTTTCGCAAGCTGAGCACGGAGTCCGGTTAGCTTTCGGATCACGGCAACCTCGCGAGCTTTCTCAAGAGCCACTCGAACAGCATCAGCGAAACGACGAGCAAGAACGCGAAGCACGTGTTCCAGAGCGGAAAGACCTCGACGGTCGTCTCGTTCGACCGGGCCGACTCGATCTCTTCCGCGAGCGACCCGACCGTGTCGAGACCGTAGCTTCGACCACCCGTCTGCGATGTGATCTCTCGCTCGATGACGACATTTCGCACCGCACTGCGCTTCTCGGCCGAGATCCGGGCGACCTGCAGGTGCACCTCGCTCCACTCACGAGTCTCGGGGTCCTGAACTCGAATCCGGTGCTCTCCTCCTTCGACGACTCGGACACGGGCTTGAAACACGCCGGTGCGCAGCTGCGTCAATCGAAACACATCCTCTCCCGACGCCGCCTCATCTCCCGAGCCGTCGCTTTCCAGAGGGGAATCGAGACGGGAGATCTTGGTCGGCGTGACGAGCTCGGCACGAAGGCCCTGCGCCTCGAGCTCTTCGCCTTCGAGAGGCTCGAAGTTCGCATCGAAGGCCTCGACGGTGACGACGACCTCGTCGTCCGAGCGGTACTGCGTGCGGTCCGTACGCACGACGAACCGCTTCTGGGCGCCGAGAGCGTGACTCAGGCCGAGGCGGTGAATCATCTGCCCCCAGAATTGACGGTAGTATCGCTCACCGTAACGACGGCGAAGACGCCACGTCTCGTTGAAACCGACGTAGACGACCTCGCCTTTGCCGTACTTTCGAATCGCGATGAGAGGCTGCGGCGTCTCGTCGTCGACGCACTTCTCGGTCGGGTGAACCGCGAGTGCGGTCCCGAGCGAGTGGAGACGCGCAACCGGCTGGTACCACGGCAGCTTTCCGAGGTTGTGCCACGCGTCGAGGTTCTCCTCGGCGCTCTCTCCGAGCTGCATGAAGTCGACGAGGCCCGCGTCGGCGGTGAGCTCCAGACGGAACTCGCGGTCGTCGACGAGTCGCGATCGCGCCTTCGGGATGACGGGGAGCATATCGGCGAGGGGCGTCTCGCCGATCTCGGAAGGTCCGAAGCGTGGTCCGGCGATGACGACGAGCCCGCCGCCGAACTTCCCGACGAACTCTTTGCAGAGCTCACAGAACCGTGTCGAGAGCGCCGTCGCGGGCATGTCGCCGAGGAAGACGACGTCGTTCGAGAAGAACTCGCTACGCGTCGGAGCGAGCGTCGGGGAAAAGACTCCCCCCGCGTGGCGAACCTTCGGATCCGCGGATCGGAGGAAGGTGCGGAAACCACGTTGTCCGACGAGCTTGTCGCGATAGAAGACCTCTTTGATGAAGCGCCACTCCCAGGTCGGCTCGTACTCGACAAAGAAAAGACGGAGGAAATCGTCGCGTACGGTCATCTCGCGACGAGCCGTGTTGTTGGCCGACAGAACCTCGCCTTCGATGGGATCGACGTGAGCGATCAACACGAAACGTCCCGTCTCCTCGGGCGTGTGAAGCACGTCGACCGCGTCCTAGCTTCGATCGAGAACGACCTCTCGATCCGCGAGGATCTCGTCATCCGCGAGGAGCTCCTGCGTCTCTGAGGATGGATCGTCCCGATCGGCACGCCTCGCGACGACGCGAACGCGTGCGGAAGTCCCCTCGAGCCCACTCTGTCGTACGTAGACGACGACACTCGATCGTTCGGCCTTCTTCATCACGAGTGACGACTGCACGTCGATGCTCAGGTCGCCGGCCGATTCGGGTCCGACGCCAAGCGTATGAACAGGCACACCGAGACGCTTCGCAGCCTCGACCGGCGAAGGGCCGGAGTTCTGATCGAAATCGCTGACGACCAAGACTCCTGCAAGGCCGGACGATCCGTGACGTCGTCGGAGCTCCGAAAACGAGGCTCCGAGGGCCGTGACCTCGCCATCGCTCGACAGCTGCCCCGCGAGCGTTGCCGCGTCGAGCTCGCCCTCTTCGTCTTCCAAGGTCAGCGTACGAACGCCCGACGCCCCGGAGAAGAGGAATGGTCGCAGACGGAATCGCTCCTCGAGCGATCGGACCCAGGCGCCGTCCTCGTCCTCGAGCAACTCGCGGATTCGATCCGTGCGCGTCGGCGCATCGCTCTTCTCGACGACTGCGTCACTCGACGTCGATCTCGCAGACTCGGCCCCTCCCCGTCCTCCGAGTCGATCCGGCAGTCGATCCGGCAGTCGATCACGAATCGACATGCTCTCCGTGCCGTCGAAGAGCATCCAGAGAATCGGCTTCGGGTTTCGAATGATCGTCACCGTGAGGGCCGGCTCCGCGAGAGCCAGGAAGACGCACGAGAGCAGCGCGCCCCGCAGACACGCGAGCACGACCCGTGAACGCGTGCGCAAGCGCCGCTCGAACCTCGAGTAAAAGACGAACGAGATCGCGAAACACGCGAGCACGCCGAAAAAGATCCACCCGGCGTCGGCCCAACTCGCGAGCCAGGAGACGCGGAGCTGCTCGACCGACTCGACCTGGTCGAAGCCGCAGAGCTCGAGGAGAGTTTCGAGGAGCTTCATCGTGCGCCCCCCTCGGGATTCGCCGTCACAGCGACCGCGCCTCGGCCCTCGACGATCGCACGACGCGAGGCGAGAAGCCCGAGCTCGACGAGGAGCAAGACGAGCAGCGAAGCCATGAACAGCTTCCACAGCCCCGCCCCCGCGATCAAGGCGCCCTCGACGTTGAGCGACTCCTCTCGAGACACCCATCGGATCTTCGCATCACCGACGCGCTCCGAGAGCTCCTCGGGCGCGACCTGCTCGAGATCGGATTCGCGCGCGGGCCCGTCGATCGCGACGGGGAGCGTCCAGAGCTCTCGCGTACCGTCCAGAGATGCGCTCGCGTCGGCTCGCCGCGCGACGACGCGGTAGTGACCTCGCTGGTACACGTCGCGCAACGCGATCGAGTAGCTCTCATCCCCGTGAGCGTCGAGCGCGATCGGCTGCTCTTCCTCGCCCGGCCTCGTCAGCGCGAAGACCGCGCGGCGATCCGCTGCAGAGACCGGAATCTGCACGAGGTCACCGGTCTCGTGGTTGAGCTCCTGGAACGTACTCTCGAGAAGCCTGCGAAACACGCGATCGAAGAGGAATACGGCGTGCGACCGCGTCAAGGTCGACCAATCGGAGAAGACCCCTGTCGTGAACAGGAGGACGCGCCCCGCGAAGATCTCACGCTCGACGAGAAACGGCACGCCGTTCGAGTACTTCGCGAGCACACGAGGGACCGTGCGAGCGGCTCGGCGCTCCGCGTCGAGAGCGCGAAGCGACCATCGCGACGCGTTCGACCACTCGAGCCAACGCGGGACATTGTCGGAATCGGCGTCGGCTTCGAGAACACGCGCGAGCTCGGCGTCGACGAGCCCCCGAATCATCTCCTCCGAGACTTCCGGAACGATCGCTTGGAAGAAGAGCGGCTCCTGGAACACGTCCCGCAGCGCCTCGGGAGACTCGGTCTCGAGCCGAAAGTAGTCGTGCGTGAGAGAGTCGAGATCGAGAAAGAACGGGTCCAGCTCTCCCACACCCGATTCGGGCAAGACACCGACGGGTGCCGGCGTAAGAGACGCCGGCAGGATGCCTCCCCCGTCGAGCCAGGCCTCCTCCGTCCACGCGACCGGATCGAAGGCTCCGCCCGCGGCGATCACGAGCTGCCCGCCTTGCACGACGTACTCTCGGAGGATCGGCACGATCGGCCCGGGTCGCTCGACGCCGGCGAGCACGACAAGTCGTGCATCGCGCAAGAGGTCCTCGGCAACCTCATCGGCCGAGACGTGACGGATGCGGACGAGCGGTTGCAACCCCTCCTCGCCGTTCGACTGCGGCGCGAGCAGTCGGCGGAGTCGAATTGTCTGGCCGTAGAGATTCTTCGACGGATCTTCGCGAGACCCGACGTCGTCGACGAAGACGACGGGAAGCGAAGCGACGACCGGCACGACGAGATGGCGTGAATCGTCGAGCGCGAGAGCGTCAGGATCGATCGAGAGCACCACGGACGCGAAGTGTGGCCTCGACGCGTGCGCCGAAAAGCGGCCGCTCGCATCCGGTACGGCCCTCGAATGGTCCGGCGATGGGATCTCGAACCGATGCGAGAAAGAGACTTCGCGGATCTGACCCGGTTCCAGGTCGACATCTTTCGTCGCGACGGTCGTCCCGTCGACACGGAGGCGAACTGGAACTCCACGACGAGGCGACGCGCCATCAAACGCGATCTCGCCGACGATGACGGTCGACGACACCGCGTCGGCCACCTCGTCCTGAATACGAACGCTCGCAACCCACGCGTTGTCGCGTTCGTTCGGACCGACGCGCGCGATCTGAAGCTCGGGCAGTCGCCCGAGCGCCGACTCGACCGACTCGCTCGGCCAGCGGGCGCGCTGGCCATCACCGATCCACACGACGCGTTTCGTCGGCAGCTCCGAGAGTCGCTCGCAGGCCCCCTCGGAAAGCTCGATCGCTTGCGAGACGAGTCCGACGGTATCCGCGACGCGGATCGAGTCGAGCACCTCGAGAGACTCGTCGATCGTGGGCGCAGCGTCGAGAGAGACGTAGTCGCTGTCCCCGCAGAGCGGCAAGACCGTCGCCCGACTACCCTCGGGGAGCGATTCGAGAAACTCTCGAGCCTTGTCCTTCGCCTCGTCGAGAATCGAGCCTTCGAGGTTCGCGTAGGACGCGCTCGCGCTGTTGTCGACGACGATCACGGCGTGCACCGGCTGATCGAGTCCGGCGTCCGTGGTCGATCGAGAGAAGTACGGACGAGCGAGCGCCAACCCGAAGAGCAGTACACAGACCGTCCGTACGATGAGAAGCAGAACATCGCGTAGACGCAGGAGACTGCGCTGTCGCTTGATCGCCTCGCGAAGAAAGTCCATCGCGGCCCACTCGACCGTTCGGTACTTTCGCCGGTGCAGCAGGTGAATGATCAGCGGCGCGGCCGCGCAAGCGAGGCCGGCCCATGCGAAGGCGCCCGCGAAGAAGCTCATCGAATCTCCATCACATTCGCATCACTTCTCGCCACCGGCCTTCTTCTTCGACTCGCCGCTCTTCGCGTTACCGGCGTCCGACTCGCCGGGACTCGCGCCTTCGCCGAACTGGCTCCTGACGCTGTCGATCTCGCCTTCTTGGAGAATCGGCAGGAAGCGATTCGGCATCGCGAGCACGAAACACGCGACCGAAGTCGCGAAGAGCTGCCCGGGAAGTCCGTGGACCTTCGTGTCTCGCCAGTGCCCATCGACCTTCGGCTCATCGGGCTGTCGGTACTGGCTCTTGACCAGGTGGTCGCGGAGACGTGGATAGCATTCGTCCCAGTGCTTACCACCCACCTGGTAGATCGCCTGACCGACGTAGTAGAGCGAGTATGCGTCGGTGCACGGAAGACGACCGTCACGTCGCGCGGGCTTACGCTCCTGGAGGATGTATCGACGAATCACGTCGACGTTCTTCGGGATGCGCCAGTCGTCGTACCGACCGAACTCCTGCAGACAGACCACTCCACACGCCGCCATCGCGAGAGTCGCCATGGTTG
>CAYZGY010000468.1:0-6636 GCA_964478085.1 uncultured Planctomycetia bacterium | reverse complement strand
TTACCCCTTCAGCGCCGAATCTTCCGTCTGGGCCCTTGGCCCTTCAAGACGATGGACTGGTACGTCGCGAAGGTGTTCCTGATCTCGTGGGTCGCCTGCGCGGTTTCGTTCATCGGCCTATTCGTCGTCATCGAGGCGTTCTCGAAGCTCGACCGCTTCCTCAAGCAGGAAGGCGGGCTCTTCGGTAATCTCACGTCGTACTACGTCGCGATGGTGCCGACGATCTACACGAACTTCCTCGGCCCGATCCTGACCTCCGCCGCGGCGCTGTTCACCGTCACGCTACTGATTCGTCACAACGAGATCCAGGCGCTCAAGAGCGTCGGCGTGAGCGTCTACCGCATCCTCGCGCCGATCTTTGTCATGGCGGCGCTGTTCGTCGGATTGACGTTCTGGCTCCAGGAGGTCATGCTTCCGAACCATCGCGAGTCGATCCGCGCAGCGCTCGCGATGTCGAAGGCCAAGCTGCTCGAGCCCAAGGCCTACTTCGACAGCGAAAACGGCCTCCACATCCAGGTCGGCCAGTATTCGACGACGCAAAAGGTCGGCAACATGATCAAGATCTCGCAGCGCCACGAGAACGCCAAAGCGAAGATGCAGATCGACGCCAACCAGATCGAGTGGATCCCCGACAGCCCGGGCGACGAGGAGCACGGCTATTGGCTGCTCCACGACGGCTCCATTCAGCGCTGGGACGACGAAGGCGGCCTCGTCATCAACGACTCGGCCGACAAGTTCGAGCGCCTCAAGAAGTTCTTCCCGAAGAAGGAGCTCGAAACGACCCTCCGGCCGATCGACCTCGAGACGAGCAACAAGGACATCTCCTACCTCTCGTGGAAGCAGCTGCGCTCGCAGTTCAAGAGGCAGGACTACCACCGGCACCTGGCGGTCAAGCTGCACCACCACTTCGCCTTCCCGATGGCGCACGTGCTGCTGCTGTTTCTCGGATTGCCGTTCGTGCTCAAGCTGCAAAACCGCAGCGTCTTCCTCGGCGTCGGCGCGGCGCTCCTCATCGGCGCCGCGTTCTACCTCGTCTCGTCGATCTGCGCATCGATCGCGATCGAGGGGCAGTACTTCTCACCGACGTTCGCCGCATGGCTTCCGATCATGCTGTTCGGGGCGCTCGGGGTGACGCTGTTCGATCGTATTCCGTCGTAACCCGTCGTAACCCGTCGTAACCACCATCTCTTCCCACAACACTCGACGGTAGGGTAGATCGGCTCCGCGGTCTACGCGGACGACGAGTCGCCCACTGGAGGGCGTCGACTTCGAAATCCTCGAACTGGGCCGTGAGGTCCTGATCGTCGGGGAGCATCGTGAACGCCGAGATGCCGGCGGCGTCGACGACGCCGAGGAAGCCGTCACCATCGACAAGCGTTCCGTCCGGGTAGAAGTCGTGAAGGTTGATCGTCGCGCCATCGACCTCGATGCGAAGACCGTCGTGGGTCGTCGTCGAGTGGAACTCGCCGGCGAATCCGATCTGAGCCTCAGCGAAAGCGAAGTCGATGAGGGGGCTTCCCGAAAGCCCCCGAACAAAAAGCGGGCGACGCCGCCCGGCTGCGAAAGGCTCGCAACCGAGTGACGCCGCCCGCTCTACGGACGTATCAGCGAAGAGCTAGCCGACTACGGACAGTGCTCCTCGAGGCAGCCCTGGTCGAGGTCGGACTGGAGAGTCGACTTCGCGCAGGTCGGGAACGGCGCCGGCGGCTCACCACCACCAGTGAACAGGAAGTTCAAGCCGTAGATACCCGAGGTCAGGTTAACCTGACCCTGCGCACTCGCATCGGCAGCCGCCACACAACTCGGCTCATCCCCGCCCTGGAACAGCCAGGCGAAGATCCGAATCGAGTCGTTGAGGAGGATTTGACCGTTTCCGTCCGTGTCGCCGCGGAGGAAGCCAACGCCCGGGACGATGTTGCAAGGATCGACTCCCTCACAGTCCGGATCGTCGCAGTCGGTCATGCCGTCCTGGTCGTTGTCGATGTCGTCGCCACAATTGGTCTCGGGGACGCAAGTGACGGTACCTTCGCAATCCGGATCGGCACAATCCGTCATGCCGTCTTCGTCGTTGTCGATATCGTCGTTGCAGTCGGTCTCCGGAGTACAGTTCGCGGCGTTGCGACAGTCGCGATCTTCACAGTCCGTCGAGCCGTCCTCGTCGTTGTCGATACCGTCGTTGCAGTTCGTCTCGCGCGGACGACCGCCATCCGACTCGCGGATCATGAAGCCCTTGAGCGAGGCGTTCTCGGGCGGGTTACCGCCACCGAGGTCCTCGATCAGGATCTTGATCTGACCGTCGACCGGGTCGACCTCGTAGGACATCGCGATGGCGATACCGTAAGCCGTCGGGCCGGCGGGGACGCCAGCGAGACAAGCGGCCTGGATGCTCTTCGAGAACTGGTCCTGGACGAGCTGGTCGTTCATGTGGATATCGAAGATGCGGCAGGCGCCGGAGACCCCCTGCGGGTCGACGTCCGGGGGAAGACCGTCGAAACCGACCGCGTCACACGGATCCGCATCGATCGCGTTCGCGAGACAACCGTCGCTGCAGCAGTTCTCCAGGAAGACTAGCGTTAGCTCGTAGGTGATGGCGTCGTTCCAACCGTCGATCTTGTACTCGATCGGGCCGTCGTTCCAACGCTCGGCGAGGAAGATCTCCTGAGGGATCTCGTTGTCGACGAGGAACTCGTCGAAGGTGATGTCCACGCCGGCACCGGCGGTGTCCGCACGGCGAGCATCGGGGCTCGTCAGGAAGTCGATCGGAGCACCGAGGTTATCAGCGCGCCAGACACGACCGAGGGGGTCGACGAAGTTCTCGCTGACACCACAGATGACGTAGAGCTCTTCACCACCGAAGATCGTGCAGCAGTTCGGCGCGAGAGCACCGTCGGGCTGAACACAGACCTGTATGTCGCTCGCGTCACCGAAGTCGTCCTCGGTCAGCGTGATCTCGAGCGTGTCGCCCGGGACCTCGGCGACCTGCTCGCCGTTGACCTCGACGAAGATCGAACGCTCGGGATCGTTGCCCTTCGGGACACTCCACCCAATCTCGACCGTGCCGTCCTCGTTCTTCACGCAGACGAGGTCACGCACGCCGCCCTGCGGCGCTGCGGGACACTCGGGGACCTCGTACTCGGCGGGGAGGTTTCCACCGAGCCAGTTGAGGAGACCATCGGCCGGCGTGATCGGAATGCCCGCCGCGTCTTGGATCGCGAGGTTACAGTTCCATCCGCCACCACGGTCCCAGGCAGCCATCTTGATCTGGTGAATACCCGGCGTGAGCGTGACGACCGGGCGATCCTGGCAGCCACCGCTTCCACGGCAGACGACGATGTTGTGGACCATCTCGTCGTTGACCCAGATCTGACCGCTGTCGTCCGAACCGAAGCAGAGCGTGACGTCGAGGTCAGCGCCCGAAACGTTCTCGACGTGCGTCACGAGCCAGCCCATGACGTCGTCGGCGTTGCCGAGAGCGACGTTGAGGTCGATGAAGCCATTCTCGTTGCCGTCGTCCGGAACTCGCCAGATCGGCAGGCCATCAGGACCGAGCGGACCGGTATAGCCGGTCGTGACCGCATCGACATCGGCGTAATCGAGCTGATCGCCTTCCTCGGGCTCGACACAAGCGATGTGCGAGGGAGCGATATGGTTGCCGAGGATCGTCGTGACGGGATCACCGACACAACCGAAGGTGTGCGTGAAGGGGCCGACCGCGAGCCACATGGGCTCGAGGATCTGACCCGTACCCGGGTTGACCGGATCGCCACAGATGCGAGCGCTCTGCTCGCCGCCCGTCTGGACGTCGTCGACGGTTCCGTTGAATTGGATCGTTCCGCCAGGAGCGTCGAGCTCGTAGTCGAGTCCGTCCGCGATCTGCTGACGCGTCGCGTTCCACTCGAGGATCGTTCCGACGTCATCGAGCGAGTTCGCGTCGAAGTCGCGCACGACGATAACGCCAGGCGCGGGGTTACCGAGGTCGTCCTGAATCATCAGGCCACCGTTGTGACCACCACCACCCTCGAAGACCTTCATCGTGATGAGGTGCTCACCGGCCTCGAGAAGGATGCCCGGGATGATGTCCTGGCAGCCGGTTCCCCAGCCACGCGCGACGTCGTTGATGTGAACCTCGATGCCGTCGACGAGAATCTGGATCGCATCGTCGCTACCGGCGCAGAACGTCGCGGTGACATCGGCCTCGACCGAGATGTACGTCCAGAAGTACGTCATCACGTTGTTCTGGTCGCCGAAGAGGTTGAGGTCGATCTTGCCGTTCGCGTCCGTCGAAAGACGCGTGACGGTCATGACGCCGTCGAGGTCGTTCGGGTTGAGACTCGAGCCGGTGACGACTCCGGCGAGGGGGACGACCTCGTCGCCCTCTTCCGGCTCGTAGTCGAGCTCGTTGATGCCCGCACCGTCGTCGAGGTGATCGGTCTGAATCGCCGCGATACCCGGAGCCGCACCACCACCGTTGGTGATCCCCGTTCCGATGAGCCAGGTGCCGATGAATCCGGACGGCGCCAGACCACTGGCGGGGAGACCCGACTTCGTCGCACCAGCAGCGGTCACGTCGGGCGGAAGGATGCCTTCGATCTCTTCCCGGACGGGAAGCTCATCCGCGGGGTTCCCGCCGCCGAGCGGCATCGAAATCGTCACGCCGGTCGGGTCGAGCGGGATGACCCCGTCGCACTCCGGCACCTGCACCGTACGCGTCGGCTGCGCGAACGCCGACGAGGCGATCACGAGCGTCACGAGCACGCCGAGAGACGTGCTGACTCTTCTACGAGTGAGACTCATAGACCTACTCCTTCAGAAAAGACTCCCAATCGCGCCAAGAGAGCGCGAAACCTTTGACCTATCAAGCCGTTAGCAAGGACGTTGTGTGCTTTCGGCGACACCCAAACACCGTGCCACCATGACGGCGCGGCAACACAAACTCCACGGATGAACATCTCGTCCTCGTTTTCCCCGCACATACTACACCCAATATGGACCGACCGATCAACTCACATTCTACCGGGGAGGCGACTCGATTCGAAGCCATTCCTCGCGGAAAGCGGCCACCGAGGGAGAGATTTCGCGTGTGCGATGGACTCGGACACGCCTCGTCCCGGACAAAACACGAAAAAAGAGTCGATCAGCGACTTAAGAGGCCGTCCGTCTGAAGCTCGCCGTTGAACTCGAGCGACGCCTTGACGAAGTCGCGGAAGAGCGGGTGCGCCTGGATCGGGTTCGACTGGAACTCCGGGTGGAACTGAGAGGAGACGAACCAGGGGTGGTCGGGGATCTCGAAGATCTCGACCAGGTTGCCGTCAGGCGAGAGCCCGGAGAAGCAGCCGCCGGCGGCCTCGAACTTCTCGCGAAAGGCGTTGTTGAACTCAAATCGGTGACGGTGTCGCTCCTGCACGCGCGGAGTTCCGTAGGCGTCGTGCGCGTGGGAACCCGGCGACAGCTCACAGGGGTACGCGCCGAGACGCATCGTGCCGCCCTTTTCGGTGACATCGACCTGCGTGTCCATCAGGTCGATGACCGGATGCGGCGTGTCGGGGACGAGCTCGGTCGAATGCGCTCCCTCGAGCCCGAGGACGTTGCGCCCGAACTCGATGCACGCGCACTGCATGCCGAGACAGATACCGAGAAACGGGATGCCCTTTTCCCGTGCGTAACGCGTCGCCTCGATCTTCCCTTCGATGCCGCGATCACCGAAGCCGCCGGGCACGAGAATCGCCTTGGCGCCCGAGAGGTGTGCCTCGACACCGTCGCGTTCGACGGCCTCCGCGCTGACCCGACGGAACGTCACCTTCGACTCGTTGTGGATGCCCGCGTGCGTGATCGCCTCGTAGATCGATTTGTAAGCGTCGGTCAGCTCGATGTACTTCCCGACGATCGTAATCTCGGTCTCGAACTTCGGATGGCGCATGCGCTCGAGCATGCTGAGCCACTCGCTGATGTCGCCACTGCCTTTCGGGAGGCCGAAGTGGTCGAGAATGAGCTGATCGACCTTCTGGTCTCGCAGGACGATCGGCACTTCGTAGATCGAGAAGTCGACGTCCTCCTCTTGGATCACCGACTCCGCCGGCACGTTGCAGAAGAGCGCGATCTTGCGACGCGCGTCGTCCTCGATGCGGTGCTCCGTTCGGCAGATCAGCATATCCGGCAGGATTCCGATCTGGCGCAAGCCACCGACCGAGTGCTGCGTCGGCTTCGTCTTGTGCTCGCCGGCCGCCTTGAGGTACGGCAGAAGCGTCAGGTGGATGTACATCACGTTCTGACGCCCCTTTTCGAGGCCGAACTGACGAATCGCCTCGAGGAAGGGCAGGCTCTCGATATCGCCGACCGTGCCGCCGATCTCCGAGATCACGACATCGACGCCCTCGGCTCCCATGCGCTCGATCGAGAGCTTGATCTCGTCGGTGATGTGCGGAACGACCTGGACCGTCGATCCGAGGTAGTCGCCGCGGCGCTCCTTCGAGATGACCTCGTTGTAGATCTTGCCGGTCGTATAGTTCGAGTCGCGCGAGAGCTTCGCGTTGGTGAATCGCTCGTAGTGGCCCAAGTCGAGGTCGGTCTCGGCACCATCGTGCGTGACGTAGACCTCGCCGTGCTGATACGGGCTCATCGTGCCCGGATCGACGTTGA
>CAYZGY010000467.1:6211-6638 GCA_964478085.1 uncultured Planctomycetia bacterium | reverse complement strand
AATCCGCCGGCTCTTGCCGCGCTGGTTTCTCGCCGCGTGATTTCCGCGAAACTCCTGGCTAGGGCATCGCACGGTTTCCCGAAACCGAAAACCCGAAACGAGTTCTGACGGCGCGTGAACGCCGCTGAAAAAATAACAGCGAAAAAGCCGCCCGGCTCGCGCTTAGCCCCTTGCCCCTCCGAGGGCCGCGAAGCATATTACCGGCCACGAGGCGAGGCCTGAGTACTCCTGACGGGCCGCCGCCTCCCTTCCCTTTCGACAGCCGACAATTCATTCAGGTGGAGAACAAGAAGCGTGAGGCGAGCACGCTGGATTCATGTTGTGTGGTCGTTTTTTGGTGTCTTGGCTGTATCGACGTCCTGCAACCAAGGTGGTAGCACGTCGGTCGGCGAGACCGAAGAGACCCTCGAAGTCGACCCCGGCGATC
>CAYZGY010000467.1:0-6111 GCA_964478085.1 uncultured Planctomycetia bacterium | reverse complement strand
CGGAGCCAGAGCCGGAGCCAGAGCCGGAGCCAGAGCCGGAGCCAGAGCCGGAGCCAGAGCCGGAGCCGGAGCCGGAGCCAGAGCCCGAGCCCGACCCGGCCGCCCCCTTCGGCCTCGACCGACGCGTCGCCCCCACGACGCTCGACTTTCCCGACCGCCTGGCCCAGGACGGCACGCTCCGGATCGTTCGCAAGTTCCCGAACCTCAACTTCATCCGCCCCGTCGGATTGACCTCGTCGCGCGACGGCACGGACCGCCTCTTCTGCATCGATCAGAACGGGCGTATCGTCGTCTTCCCGAATCGCAACGACGTCGCCTCGAGCGAAGTTAGGGTCTTCCTCGACATCTCGCCACGCGTCCGGAGAACGAATCTCGAAGAAGGTCTGCTCGGCCTCGCGTTCGACCCGAACTACCGTACGAACGGCTTCTTTTACGTCTACTACTCCGCGACGCAGGGTGGTCACATCTCTCGTGTCTCGCGCTTCCGGGTCTCTACGGGCGACGTGAACGCCGCCGATCCTGCGTCCGAGACGATCCTCCTCGAGTTCGCACAGCCCTACAGCAATCACAACGGCGGCATGCTCGCGTTCGGTCCGGACGGCATGCTCTACATCGGCTCGGGCGACGGTGGCAGCGGCGACGACCCACAGAACAACTCGCAGAACCTCGGCAACCTGCTCGGCAAGATTCTCCGCATCCGTTCCGACGGCAGAATCCCGGCGGACAACCCTTTTGTCGGTGTCGCGGGCGCCCGCGGCGAGATCTGGGCCTACGGCCTGCGCAATCCTTGGCGCTTCAGCTTCGATCGCCAGACCGGAACGCTTTGGGCCGGCGACGTCGGGCAGAATCGCTTCGAGGAGATCGACATCGTCGTCAAGGGCGGCAACTACGGTTGGCGCGTCTTCGAGGGCAACGCGAGCCACATCAATCCGACCGGCGCGCCCGCGAGCCAGTTCCACGCGCCCGTTCTCGCCTACGATCGTGGCGGCGGCCGCTGTGTCACGGGCGGCTACGTCTACCGCGGCGCGGCGATTCCCTCCTTGCGAGGCAAGTACCTGTACGCCGACTTCTCGTCGGGGCGCGTCTGGGCCGCGACCGCCGACGGAAGCGGACAGCTCGCGAGCAACGAGGCGCTCGGCTTCGTCACGGCCCCGGCGTCCTTCGGCGAGGACGAAGCCGGTGAGGTCTACATCGTCAACTTTCAGAACGGTTGGATCTACGGCTTCGAGCAGAACGGTGCCGTCCCGGCCGGTGTCGAATTCCCGCGCTGGCTCTCGCAGACGGGCATCTTCTCGAACACGCGCGCTCTCGTCGCTGCGGCAGGCGTCATCGAGTACGACGTCAACGCGCCGCTCTGGTCCGACGGTGCGCGCAAACGCCGCTGGATCGCCCTGCCCGGAAGCACGACGATCGGGTTCCACGACTGGGCCAACTGGAGCATCCCGGTCGGCACGGTGCTCGTGAAGCACTTCGACCTGCCCCTCAGTAACGGGGCGATCCGTATGCTCGAGACGCGCGTCATCGTTCGCAATGCGCAGGGCTGGCACGCCGCGACGTACATCTGGAACGACAACGCGAGCGACGCCGAGCTCTTCACCGGCCCAGCGGGCTCGGCCGATCGAGCCTTCAGCGTTCGCAATCCTGCCGGAGGCAACCGCAACGTGACGTGGCACTTTCCGAGCGAGGAAGAGTGCTTCCAATGTCACACGGCGTCCTTCGGTCGTGTCCTCGGTCTCCGCACGCGTCAGATCAATCGAAACTTCGACTACACGATCGCGACCGACAACCAGCTGCGCGCGTGGAACCACATCGGTCTCTTCGACGGCGACATCGGCGCGGTGTCCTCGTACGACGCGCTGGTCGATCCGAGTGACGCGACGAAGTCCCGCACGCAACGCGCGCGCTCCTACCTCGCCGCGAACTGCGCGATGTGCCACATCCCCGGCGGGCCGACACAAGACAACATGGATCTGCGCTACGGCGTCTCGACCGACAACCTCAACATCGTCGAGGTCGTGCCGTGGCTCGGAGACCTCGGCATCCCCGACGCGGTTCGCTTGCGCCCCGGATCGAAGGAGACGAGCGTCCTCTGGGAGCGCATGCGTCGACTCGACGAGACCCGCATGCCACCGCTCGGCTCTGGCGTGAAGGATGACAACGCCATCTCGCTCATCGGAGATTGGATCGACAACTGGGGTCGGTGATGGCCCGCGAGGGGTAGACCACCCCAAACCGCCCCGCCCCGATGCGCCCGTTCATCGCGGCGACGCCGGTTCTGATGCTCGCGCCCGAGCTTCGTGGCCTGACATTGATTCCACCGACCGATCTCGCGGCCCTCGCGAAGGCGAGCGACGCGGTCGTCTACGCCGAAGCGCTCGACTCGAAGGTCGTCGGTAAGGAGCTCCTCGCGCCCCGGACCCGCTTTCGAGTTCACCGCACGCTCTCTGGAAGCCCGGAGCCGAACGAGACGATCGTCGTCGAGACTCCCGGTGGCGTCGGAGAGACGCACGCGATCGTCATTTCGGGCGCACCGACCTTCGAGTCGGGCGCAAGGTACCTCCTCTGCCTTCTCTCACGCGAGGGAGCTTGGATTCTGCGCCTCGCGTCGTACGGCCTGCACGCGGAAGACACCGACACGCTCGGCCGTGTGGTCTTGCGCCCCTTGTCGGCATCCCATCATCACGTCTTGTCCCGCCCGGACGGCCCGGCTGTCGAGACCGTCAGCACCTACGAACCGAATGCCCTCCTCGAGCACCAGTCGGGTGTCTTTCGTGGCAAGCTCGCATGGGATCGATCACGCGTCGAGCTGGCCGGTCCCGTCGCTCGTGCGGCGATTCCCGATGACTGCCGTCGGTTTTCCGTCGTCACCCCGAATCGGCCGCTTGGACGCCGAATCGACTTCTTCAACGGGCTGTTAGCAGCCTGTTGAAGGAGTGCTTCGAGTGGACAAGCGAGACGATTTGTCCGAGCTCTTCGTCGCTGAAACCCGCCAATGCTCCAGAGTCTGCGGGGAATTCTAACAAAGAGAGCGGCGTTTTCTTCGGGCCAATCTTTCCGTAAGATAGCGCGCTTTCCATCCGGAGGAACTACCGTGGCCGATCCCAAACGTGCCGTCGTACTCGTCGAAGAGAAATACGAGAACCTAGAGCTCTGGTACCCCTACTGGCGTCTTCGCGAGATGGGGCTCGATGTCGACCTCGTCGGCCCCGAGTGCGGCAAGACGTACGGCTCGAAGGAAGGCTACCCTTGCACGACGGACACCCCCATCGTCGAGGCGCTCGACCGCGACTACGAGGCGATCGTCGTACCCGGCGGCTGGGCACCGGATCGCCTGCGCCGCTATCCACAGATCCTCGATCTCGTGAAGAAGGTGCACGACGCGGGAGGCTGTGTCGCGAGCATCTGCCACGGCCCTTGGGTGCTCGTCTCCGCGAAGATCCTCGAAGGTCGCCAGGTGACGTGCGTCAGCGCGATCAAGGACGACGTGATCAACGCGGGTGCCGAGTACTTCGACCGACCGGTCGTCGTCGATCGGAACATCGTCACGAGCCGCACGCCCGTCGACACCGCTCACTTCAGCCGCGCCATGGTCGAGTGCGTCGAGAAGCGACTCGCCGGCGGATAAGCCCTGCTGATTGGGGTGAATCGATCGCAGCGCAGCGAAGCGAAGCGAAGCGAAGCGAAGCGAAGCGAAGCGAAGATCGAGAGGGGGCTTCCCGAAAGCCCCCTGAAGGATCAGATTTCTAGAGCGGAATCGGCACCGATTCCGCTTGAGAAATCGCCCTTATCGAACTCCGACGCGGCGACGTGAACGCGGTTTTTGCCAGCGCGTTTCGCCTCGAGACACATCTGATCGGCGAGCGCGACGAGCTCTTCGGCTTCTTCGCAATTGGCGGGATAGCACGCGCCGCCGATGCTGAGCGTCAGCTTCGGGGCATCGGGAATGTCGATGCCGTTGATTCCTTCCGGTGAGACCGGCACGGAAAACGAGCTGACCGCTTTTCGGATGCGCTCTCCCGTGACGGAAGCGGCGGAGGCGTCGGTCTCGGGCAGGATGAGCGCGAACTCGTCGCCGCCGAATCGACAGACGGCGTCGGTCTGACGCGTCGTCTCCTTGAGGAGGCGTCCGATCTGACGCAACGTCGCATCACCGACGACGTGCCCGCAACGATCGTTGACGAGCTTGAACGCGTCGAGATCGAGGAGCAAGAGCGTCAGCGGATTGCCGTAGCGTCGTGCACGCCCGACCTCCTCGGCGAGACGGTCGTTGAAGTAGCGTCGACTGTAAACGCCCGAGACTTCGTCGATGTGGACGAAGCTCAGGATGCTCTCGAACTCGGGTCGAGCGATGAGCCGCACGCCTCGGAGGATTCGCTTCTCGCCCTCGAGGTACTCGATCGCCGCGACGCGAAAGCCGACCTTGCGACCGAGCGCGCGCTCGAGCTTGGCCTTGTGCCCCATGATGCCCTTCCAGAGCGCATCCGCCTCGCTTTCGGGAAAGCGGCGGTACGTCAAATGAAAGAGCAGCTCGACGTAGAGATTATCGTTGACGTCTCGAAGACGCTGGATGATCTGCTGAAGCGCCTCGGGCGACTCGAGAAAACGGTCCTGACCGAGGAGATCGATCAGGTCGACTCCGTCTTCCTCCAGCTCTCGTAGCTCGCGAAACAAGGACATGCGCCCATCATACGAGCTGAACGCCGGGTTCACACGGGACAAAAAAAGAGCCGGTGGCGAACCACCGGCACTCTCACCCACCCAACCGCACGTTCCTCGGTCGGAGGCACGAAGCCTCTCGACTCCTCACTCCACGGTTTCCCCCTGAGGAAACGGTCTTGTCTCAGAGCTCCTCGATGAAGCCCAAGAGCTCCTGCACGGGATACGGCTTGTCGAAGCAGCGCACCGGCTGATCCTCGACGGCTCGTTCCGTGATCGGAGCCGACAGGGTCTGGGCTTCCTCACCGACGACCATCACCGGGATGCCGATGTCACGGTCGTGCAGGTACTGAAAGAACTCGGTCGCTTCCTCGTCGATCGCCTCGGTGTGGACGATCAAGAGATCCATCATACGCGTCGACAGGACAGTCTTTCCGACCTCCTTGTTGAGCGCGATCTCGAGCTCGAACCGACGGTTGTCGAGCAGATTGCGGATCTCGTAGCTGTTCTCTTTCGTCTGCCCCAGAATCAGAATTCGGCCACGCTGCATCACCACCTCGAGTGCGCTGAAGATAATCGGACGGTCCGCCTGGAACCTTCGCGGCCCTGGCAAACTATCTATCGACAGCAGGAGGCGGGAAATTTAAGAGTCCGATAGCGAGAACGACTAGTTTCCGTCCATTCCGAGCCCACGCAACATGCGGATCGCGTAGGGACGCAGCTGATCGCGGTCGACGATGTTGTCGACGAATCCGTGCTCGAGCAGAAACTCGGAAGTTTGGAAGCCGTCCGGAATCTCGGCCTTGATGGTTTCTCGGATGACGTTCGGACCCGCGAAACCGATCAGCGCACCGGGTTCCGCGACAACGATGTCGCCGAGTGCGGCGAAGCTCGCCATGGCGCCACCCATCGTCGGATTCGTCAGGATCGAGATGAACAGTCCGCCTTGGCGATCGAGCTCGGCCAGGGCCGCGCTCGTCTTCGCCATCTGCATCAGCGAGAGAATGCCTTCGTCCATGCGGGCCCCACCACCGGACCCGCTGACGAAGATGAACGGCTCCTTCCGCTGGGTCGCGAGCTCGATGCCGCGCGAGATCTTCTCGCCGACGACCGACCCCATGCTTCCGCGAAGGAAGCGCGAGTCCGAGACGCCGAAAACGACCGGAATGCCCTCCATCTTGCCCGTCCCGACGACACAACCGTCCTTCAGTCCCGTACGCTTCTGGGCGCCGGCGAGGCGATCTCGGTAGGAGCGAACGGCGACGAACTCGAGCGGATCGGTCGGGACGACCTCGGTGAAGTACTCCTCGAAGGAGCCTTCGTCGAGCATCGACGCGATGCGCTTCTCACTCGAGATCTCGAAGTGAAAATTGCACTCCGGACAGACGTTTTGCTTTTCTTCGACCTTCGGCTTGTAGATCAGCTTGTTGCACGACGGACACTGCATCCACAGGT
>CAYZGY010000466.1:0-6641 GCA_964478085.1 uncultured Planctomycetia bacterium | reverse complement strand
GCCTTCTCCGGTGCGGCGATTCGGCCCGGTCGCGTTCGGCTTGACTTTCGGCGCGGACGCGGACTCGCCCGAGACTCGCACGCCGGCAAGAAACGCGACGTACGTCCTCCCTTTGCCGTAGAAGACTACCTTTCCACTCCTCGATAGGCGCTTCAGCTTGATCTCGACCCACTCGAACGCCTCGCTTCGTACTTCCGACAGCGATCCACGCTTGCCGTCGTGCTCGTAGAAGAGCGTGCGCTTCTTCGGCCCTTTCGACCCAAAGAGAACTTCGAGCCGATCACCTGGCGCTACATCATCGGGAAGTGTCACCTCGAGCTTCCAGTCGGCGAGCCAGTAGTACCTCGTTCCGTCGAGTTCCTGGGGGCCCTTGGTGAAGCGCGTTTCGCCCGCAGAGGCGACAGACGCGATCCAGACGCTCAGGCAGACCGGGAGTCGCCTGCGGAGGGGAGCTCCTAGAGTAGATGGCGTTCGTGCATACATCGTTTTTGAGCTCGTCGTCCTTGAGTGCTCTGCGGGAGTCTCGCGCGTCGTGTCTCTCAACGGTGCCATTTCGGCGCGATCTTGCCGATCGCCTCCTCGAACGTCGGGCGTCGGCGAAAGTCTCGAGGGTCGTACTCGGTGTTCGTGGGATCGGCGCGACGCCAACGTGATTGATGTCGTCTGTAGTAGGTTCCGTAGAACTGGTAGTTTGAGTCGACCCAACGGCTGAGGACCATGAGCTGGCTTGCCGAGAGCAAGCCAGAGTGGTTCGTCCCGACGTTCGTAGGGTGCGTAGGATCGGTGAGTACGTCGATGAGCGTGCTTCGCCGTGACCCGAGGCTCCTCGGTGGCAGCTCCGCACCGTTGTAGTTGCCGCGATCACCGTCGTCGATAGACATGAACTCCGAGATCACCGGTCCCGAGAGCTTCTTCCTCGCCAACTCTTCGTAGGATCGACTGTAGTAGCGGGTCACCTCGTTGGTGAGATTCAGATCTCCGGCTGGTTCCGCTCCGACGTGACAGGAGACGCAGTGAGCATCGAAGATCGGCTGGATGTCCGTGGGATAGTGAATGACCTGCTCTGCGCGACCGTCTCCGCCATTCTCGACCAGGTCGCACGGCTGTGGCTCCGGTCGACTCGGACTGCGAGACAGTGCGAGCGGGCTGCGGCCTCCCGCTCTGCTGGTGTTGCGCTTGGCCCTTCCGTGGCAACCTCCGCAGGAGCGAATCTCTCCCGGTCGATAATTCACGTAGGTTCGCTCTCGCTGCACCTCCCGAAAGCTCTTGTCGAGCGCTTGAAAGAAGATGTCTCGGTTCGCCGGGACGACAAAGTGTGCGGACCCGTCCTCTTCGACCGGCACGACTCCCCACTGCACGCGCGGCCAGAGCGCGGCTTTCCAACCGGAGCTACTCAGCGACGAGCTCCATCGTCTTCCTGTGTCCCAGTACCGGGGAACAGCTTCATTGATTCGCAGCCACTTGATCTCGCCGCGTTCGACGCCGTTCATTCCTTCGTAGACGTTCGAGACGATGCAGAGAGCCTCATTCTTGGTGGCTTGCTCCTCGTCTCGGTGGGAACGGACGACCGCGGGCGCACGACGCGGCACGAGCGGCGTCGGGTGCCAACACGACAGCTTCGCGTCCGCGTGGACGCGGAGGTGGCCGCCGCTCGTGTCGATGAGCCAGAGTGAGTACGCGTCGGCAACGTTCTTGTAGTGATCAGACGGCTTCGCCTTGTACGAGACCAAGAACTCGGTGTCGCTCAGCGGAAAAGGATGCGTATAGAGATGACCGCTCTGGCCACTGCGGTCGTGCACGTAATCGCCGTCCTCCTGACGGAAATGCCAGCCCGGTTCCGTCCTGCGCTCGACGAAGACATGCGGGGTGATGTTGGCGATGGCGAAGCGATCGTCCGGGCTGCGGAAGTCCGCCTCGTCCGGATCGGGACCACGCGTGCGCTGTCCTCTCTTGAGGTCGATCGTCATGATCGAGCCTACACAGCCTCCTTGGGGATAGTGGCAGGTCCCCACGCAGACCAGGAGATGCTCATGGTTTGGAATCGACTGTGGGTACATGTAGACCGTCGTCGTGTCATCGGCACCGCCGTAGAGCTCGCGTGAAGCGGATCCGTCCGGGTTCATCGTCCAGATCGTCTTGCCGACGCGCGCGCCTTTGTCGATGTACTCCCAACGGTGATAGAGAATGCGACCATCGTCTCGTACCGTCGGACAGAACTCGCTCACCGGGCTGTTCGAGAGCTGCTCGACTCCCGTTCCGTCGGAGTTCATTCGATGGAGCACGGGTACAACGAGAGCCGCGGATCCGCCACAGAGAACCGTATGCTCGCAGCGAGTCGAGGAGAATACGATGGAGCCGTCCGGCAAGTAGGCTGGGTGAATATCGTCTGTGTGCCAATGGCCATTCCAACGCATGGATTTTTGTGCTTCATCCGTCGGAGGAAACGACACCTGGCGTAGGCCGCTTCCGTCGACGAGAACCTCCCAGATGCGGAAGCCATCTTCGGGTGAAGTCCGAGCGTCGAAGATGATCCTTCGAGCATCGAAGGAGAGGCTGATTCTCCCCACGAAGCCCTTGCCGCCGGGCAGCTGAGCCCCCGTGACGACCGGTCTTTCCTTCTTCGTGCGGATGTTCAAGACGTAGATGCCGTTCTCCGGAACGAAGCGATCGGCGCTCGTGCCGTTGTTGATGTCCGTGTAGTAATGGTCTGAAGAGTACGGCTTGCGCTTGACGAAGAGGATCTCCTCGAAGCCGAGCTCGCTCGCCGAGACCGTCAAGGAGGCGTCTTCGGCGTTGCTGATCGACGCCAACAACACGGCAGTCCATACGGTAGCGACGAGTCTTCGGGTTGTTCGTGGGGTGCTCATGAAGATCCGATTCTCATGGACGAGATTGTGCAGCGGTCGGTCCGACGGTCACGGCGACGAACGCGCACGAATCAGTCTCCGTTTCCTGAGTATGTGTCTCCGTGACTCGCGTCACGAAAGCCTCTGAAACGTGACTCCGATCACAGCGAACCCTTCGTCGGCGATGCAACTTGTACCGAGCAGTCGGTCGGCTCCGCGATCTCGACTCGAGAGAACACCGTTCGTAACCCTTCGGAGATCCATGACCATTCGAATCGACAGGAACATGGCGACGCGCGTCGAACAGCGCGTTCTCCGGCGCGGCGAAGTGGGAGAGGTATACCTCACAGCGACTCCGGCGCCGTCAGGCGATCTCGAGGAGAGCATTCGTCAACTGTACGGCGGTATCCGTGACCAACTGGCTGCCGTCGCTGGGCGAATCGTGAGTGAGCGCCTGTTTGCGTGCCGCGACGTCATCGATTCCGTGGAAGCGATTCGGGTCGAGGCCCTTCGGGACTTTGACGATGGTGTCTCTCCGACGCGCGTTATCGTCTCACCGAGCGTGACGCAGGGCCGATTCGCGGGGGCCCAGGTTCACGCGATCTTCGGCCCGGGCGAGTCGACGACGCTGCGCTGCTGGAGCCAGGAGGACGGGACAGCCGCGCGAATCGTCGAGTCGAGCGGCGACGAGTGGGTTTTCATCAACGGCATGTCGGGCATGATCGAGGTCGACCCGGCCGTGCAGGCCGAGCGCATGTTCGTCTGCGCCGGGTGCCTGCTGAGTCAGGCAGGTGCGACGATGAAGTGTGTTCCTCGCACGTGGCTCTGGCTCAAAGACGTCTGCTCGTGGTACGACGAGTTCAATTCCGCCCGCACGTCTTTCTTCGAGAAGACGGGCCTGATCAATGTCACGGAGCAAGCGACGCATCTTCCCGCGAGCACGGGGATCGGGCTTCACGTTCCTGAGGGCTCGGCGTGCACGTTGGATCTCATCGCGCTCCCCGGACGTGGAGAAGAGATCCAGCTCGTCGAAGCGGGCGGCGATCAGCGTTCGGCCTTCGAGTACGGCTCGGCGTTCAGTCGAGCGTCGGTGGCTCCGATGCCCGGCGGAAAGACGGTGTTCATTTCCGGAACGGCAGCCATCGACGAGAGCGGCGAAACGGAGTTCGCGCAGCGTGTGGACGCTCAAATCGACGCGACCATCGCGCACGTGCGCTCGCTACTGGCAGATCTCGACTGCGGCGACGAGCATGTTCTCACCGCGCTGGTGTACTGCAAGGACGGCGACGTCGAGCGGAGCTTTCGCGAACGTTGGGGAGATTTGACATGGCCGCGCCTCACGATGATCGGTGACGTGTGCCGTCCCGATCTCTTCTTCGAGGTCGAGGTTACGGCGAGCCCCGACCTCGAATCACGCGATCAGAGTTTGGCGAAATCCGCGAGCAGGTAATCGATCACGTCGGAAGCGGAGTAGCCGCCCTGCCGGTCGGTCGAGAGATCCGCCACGCGTGCGAGGTCGTCGCCGCACGTGAGAAGTGGAAGCTCGGTGCAGCCGTCCTCGCGAATCTGCCCTAAGCCGATATTCGCTGCCAATCCGTTGCAGAGACAACGGCGTCCCTCCGTGTCTTCGAGAGCGCCACCCTTGCTCGCATAGGTCGCAGGGTCCTCCGCCGGACATCGCCAACCGATCTCACCGTCGGGACGCACGTACGCTTCTCGCAGATAACCGAGATCGCAAGTGCGCCGTCGCATTCGCGCAGTGCTCGGCTCGAACCCGCTTCTGTCGAGGTGAAGAACCTTGAACGGGAATCCGGTCGGCGAGGCGAGCGGGTCGGTGAAGACCTTCGCAGCGGAGAGGTTTTCGAGGACTTTCCGTTTGATCTCGAGCGAGAGGCCGGACTCGTCGCAGAAGGCGAATAGCGTCCCGACCTGTACACCCGCAGCCCCGAGCTCTCGTGCCCGAATGAGCTGCTCCGGAGTACCGTAGGAGCCCGCGAGCCAGAACGGGAGTCCCAGGGCGCGGATCCTCTCGATGTCTGCGACATCGCGCGGCCCGTAGATCGGTTGACCAGCATGGTCGAGCTCCGGACGACCGCGCGGTGGGGCATTGTGTCCACCGGCGGAATGGCCCTCGATTACCAGTCCGTCGACCGATCCGTTGGCTCGTCGAACCAGCATGCCCGCGAGGCTCGACGATGCGACGACCGGGAAGAAGAGAGGTCGCGTGAGCTCGAGGTGGCTGGCGGTGACTGTCTCGCCCGGTTCGAAGGATACGCGGTGCGGATTCCGCGGGCTAGCATCGTGGACGTGCAGATCGAGCTCGACATTCTCGTGATCGCGGAGACGGTCGAGCACGCCGGGGAGCTCTTTCGGAATTCCAGCGCCGACGATCACCACGTCGACTCCGGCGAGCATCGCTCCGTAGATCGACGGTAGCATCGGCGTCTGAATCTTCTGGAGAAAGTTGATGCCCACAGGGCCGTCGTGCCCTTCCTTTGCGAGATAGACCTCGACGAAGTTCGCCGCGACGAGCAGTTCTTGCGTGAGTCGAGACGGCCGATCTCCGACCAACGGTTTCGACTTGAAGGGTGCGGAGACCGGCTTTCCTCCGTCGACGAGGTAGCGTTCGAGAATCTCCTGAGCGACCCGAGCATCGGGAAAGGCCTTCAGTGCCCGACGCAGTTCACCGGTCGGGTCACCGAGCTGAAGTCGTCTCGCCAGAATCAGATCGAGAGCCGTTCCCGAAACCACGCCGAGCTGCCCCGCCGATGACACGGCCCGGGCCAGCTTCCACCCGGAGACACCGGCCCCCATGCCGCCTTGGATAATCTCCGGGAGCCTTTCTGCGCGGGGGGAATTCGTCTTGCTTGAGAGCATCGGGGGAGTTTCCGTGTTTCGTCAGAGGGTTGATGGCTCGATGCGAAATGCGGGACTCCAGGTGAGTGTCGTCCCTGCGTCTCGATTTGCTGCGACTCAAGTCACACAGGGTTCAATGAGACCGATCCTATGACGTTTCATGGTGTGGGAGTCGTCGCGCGGATCTTCACACCAGACGAGTTAGGCCATCGTGAGAAGCAGCGTGACCAAAGGCACAGCGAGCTTCCGCCTCGGCTTCGTCTACTGCCTGTGAAGACAAAGCCTCGGATTCGGAAAATCGTACAGGAGAACGGACATGACCCGCCTGCGAGAAGGTCGAGAGGGAGGCTCACGCACAAGACGGGAGTTTCTGCAGACATCGAAGGTCGCTGTCGGGGGGGCGGCCCTGGGCGCGTTGGCGCGGACCACCGTGGTGTGCGCGGGGGGGCGGGCCGTCGTCCGAGTCGGGCTGATCGGTTGCGGCCAGCGAGGAACAGGGGCGGCGCTTCAGGCCATCCAAGCGGACGCGGGCGTTCGTATCGTTGCTCTGGCGGACATTTTCGAGGACCACGTCGAGCGAGCGAGAGAGCGTCTTCGCAGGGAGAGTCCGACGCAGGCTGACGTGTCCAAGGATCGTTGCTTCGTCGGCTTCGACGCCTACCGCGGAGTCATCGACAGTGGCGTGGACGTCGTCCTGATCGCCTGCACCTCGCGGTTCCACCCGAGTATCTCCGTGCCTGCGTAGATGCGGGCAAGCACGTCTTCGTCGAGAAACCTCACGCGATCGATCCTCCGGGTGTGCACGTCGTTACCGCGGCGTGCGCGGAGGCGCGCAAGAAGAACGTCTGCGTGGTCTCGGGACTCCACCGCCGCTACGACCGCTCCGTCCAGGAGACCATTCAGCGAGTGACAAGGGGGGCCATCGGAGCCATCGTCGCG
>CAYZGY010000465.1:0-6647 GCA_964478085.1 uncultured Planctomycetia bacterium | reverse complement strand
TTCCGTGGCGTTATCCGCTACGGCAAGACCGACGAGATGGGCGCAGCCTCGGTCGAGAACAAGGTCCACATCCACGATCTCCACGCGACGATCCTGCATCAGCTCGGCCTCGATCACAAGAGGCTGACGTACCGTTACGCGGGACGCGACTTCCGCCTGACGGACGTCTACGGAAACGTCGTCAAGGAAATCCAAGCGTAACTTCAGGGGGCTTTCGGGAAGCCCCCTCTCGATCGAGCGAAGCTCGGTCGATTCACCCCGACCAGCAGGTCTCGTCGGTCGCTTCGCGCGCTACTTCAGGTCGCGGAGCTTTCCGATCTCCACGAGCTTCTCGTCGGCGAGGTACGCGTAACGATTGACCCAGATCCCGTGCGGGCTCGCCTTCCACGCGACGTGAAGACGTCGCCGGAAGTCGTCGAGCGGTCCGTAGCCGTGGCAGAGCGTCAGGATCGGCGTCTCGCCCGCGTCGCCCTGCGCCTGACGAATCTTCCGCGTCTGCGCGCGATCGCCGACCGGGTGCGGCACGTCGGGCGGCGGGTAGCTGTAGTCCTCGAGACGCGGCAAGCCGTCGTCGTCCGCGAGGTCGATCCACTTGACGAGAGCACTCACGAGCCGACGCTTCGAGATCTTCGGGTTCGCCTTCGCGATCTGATCGCCGTAGAAGCGCAGGATCATCGGCCAGTGCATCGTGTAGAGCTTGCAGCTGATCGCCGTCGAGTGCTTCGCGGCGCGGCGGAAGTCCATACCCGATGCGATCGTCCACGGCGGCGGGAACGCGTTCGGCATCATCTCGTAGCGCTTGCCCGTCCCGCGTCGGAACTCGTCCATGACGCGCCGGAATCCGGCGAACATCTCATCGACGAGTGTCGCCTTGAAGCGGATCGCCTCGGCGATACCGGGACGATCGGAGAGCGTTCGCAGAAGTCCGTAGCGCCCGCCGTCGTCGTCCTCGCTCCACGCGGCGAGGTCGCGATCGGTCAGGCCGCCGTGCAGCTTCGAGTAGAGCCACCCGACGTCGCGCTGCATCCGCTCGAACTCGAATCCGAGCTTCTTCGCGGCGCGCTTCGCGTGGTCGCCGAAGTCGAGGAAGACCGAATCGAGGAAGTACGGCGGATACTCGGGCCAGTCGAAACGCAGGCCGTCGAGATCGGGATAGCGCGTCAGTAGATCGACGATGAGCGCGTGCTCGTACGCGAGGATGTGCGGGCTCGCGAGGCTGCCGTTCTTCGCGAGTCGCTGCGACGGAATGGACCCGTCAGGAAGGCGCGGACGGTCGTCCTCGATCGGCCCACCCAACTCCACGCGATACCCCGGCGGGAGCGCGGCCTGAACCTGAAGGAAGACCTTCACGGGCCGCGCCTGCGCGGCACGAATGAACTCGTCGATGATCTTGCCTTCGCGTCGGGTCAGATCCGTCGTCGGCGGAGGTTGGTAGCGCAATCCGCGGTAGAGCTTTCGCTCGGGCTCGAACGACGGCGCGGTACGAACGTAAAGCTCGCGCTTCCCCCACAGCGGTCGATCGAGCAGTCGCACGGCGCCCGCGCCCGCGTCGGCCGGAGGCTCGCGATGGCCGGTCTTCTCATTCGCGACCTCCATCAAGTACGGCGAGATCGTCACCGCGTTCGCGCGGCACTTGTGCACGAGCCGATCGAGTACGCCATCGACGCCCTCGCTCTGGATGTACTCGGGCAGGACCGTGATCCCGAGAAACTTCTTCTGCCCGCGATCGTCGTTCATTTCGAGCTGCTCTTTCCCTGGAGTGTCTTCGCGAAAAACGCCTCGACCTGCTCGAAGACCTCGCGGCGACCGCCGAAGCCGTGGCCGGCGCCCTTCACCGTGTGAAAGGTTACGTCCACGCCGACTTTCTCGAGAGCTGCATCGAGAAGGACGCTCTGGTGGTGCGGCACGAGCGGATCCTTGTCACCGTGGAAGATGATAAACGGCGGATCGTCCTTCGAGACGTACGTGATCGGATTCGCCGCCTGCGTCTTCTTCTTGTTCCTCTGAATCGGCCCGCCGATGAGCATCGACTCGGGCGAGTTCGGCGCGTCGTGCACGATGCGCTGCTTCGGGGGCGAGTGGGCGTCCATCTGGAGAAAGTCCGTCGGACCGAAGAAATCGCAGACGGCCTGAACGCGACTCGCCACGCCCGTGACGCCGACCTCCCCCTCCATCGCCTCGACGTCGCCGCTCGTGCCGAGAAGCGCCACGAGATGACCACCCGCCGAAGAGCCCCACGCACCGAAGCGCTTCGGATCGACGCCGAATCGCGCCGCGTTCTTGCGCAGGAAACGAATCGCGGCTTTGCAGTCGTGAAGCTGAGCGGGAAAGATCGCCTCCTGGCTGAGACGGTACGAGATCGACGCGACGACGTACCCCTTTGCCGCGAAGCGAATCGCCGAACAGTGCTTGCGCGATCCCGCGCGCCACGCGCCGCCGTGCACCCACACGATGAGTGGCTGCGCGACCTTCTCGTCCGACGTCTCGGAACGGTAGACGTCGAGCCGCAACGACTTCTCGCCGACCTTCGCGTACTCGATATCGCGCTCGGCGACGACTCCCTCGGGAACACGAGGGCCGCGCTGACGGCGCTCCCCACGCTGACGCCCTTCCCTCTTCTCCTGCGGCTTCTTCGCATCGTCCGCGAAGGAGAAGCCTGCGAACATCACGCAAGCTGCCGCGATCCACGCGGCCGACCATCGACTCTTCGTCACGTCTGAATCCTCCGAGAGACCCGGTACCGGTTTCTGAGCTCGTGACTGATTGTCACTCGATGAGCGACGGATCGTAAGACGGAATTCCGCTTCACGAGCCCGTTCTTCCGCTACAATGTGCAGCTCACGAAAAAAACTCGGAACCTGGAACTCATCTCGCCATGCGACGCGCACTTCCGACTCTTGTTCTCGTCCTGACGATCGCTTCGCTCTCCACGTATCTCCTCGCCGAGCCCGAGCGTTGGTCCGGCTTCCGTGGGCCTCTCGGCTCCGGTCACGCCCCCACGGGCGGCTTGCCGCTCGAGTGGGACGAGAAGAAGAACGTCACGTGGCGAACGGAGCTCCCGGGCAAGGGTTGGTCGTCGCCCGTGATCGAGGGCAACGAGGTCTGGATGACGACGGCCGTCGAGACCCCTCTGACCGAGAAGGAGCGCAAAGCGCTCGCGGATCGCTCGTCTCCCGGATTCACGCTGGTGTCAGCCGCGAGCGTCAGCTTTCGCGCCGTCTGCGTCGACAAGAGCTCGGGCAAGCTGCTCCACGACGTCGAGCTCCTGACGCGCAAGAAGCCCGAGCCGATCCACAACCTCAACAGCTTCGCGTCGCCGACGCCCATCGTCGAGGACGGCCGACTCTACGCTCACTTCGGCACCTACGGCACGGCCTGTCTCGACACGAAGTCGCAGAACGTCGTCTGGACGAATCGAGAGCTCCAGCTCAAGCACGAGAACGGCCCGGGCAGCTCCCCCATCCTTTGGAAGGACAAGATCATCTTCCACTGCGACGGCAGCGACGTGCAGTACATCGCCGCGCTGAACAAGCGGGACGGAAAGATCGCGTGGAAGACCGATCGCAGCGGCAAGCTTCACGACGGGCACCAGATGCGGAAGGCGTACGGCACGCCGCACGTCGTCAAGATCGACGGCAAGGATCAGCTGATCTCCCCGGGCGCCGACTGGGTCTACTCGTACGATCCCGCGTCGGGCGAGGAGCTCTGGAAGATCAAGTACGGCGTCCTCGGCTTCTCGATCGTTCCGCGTCCGGTCGTCGGGCACGGCATGATCTACATGTGCACGAGCTTCATGAAGTCGCAGCTCCTCGCGATCAAGTACAAAGAGAACGGCAAGAGGGTCAAGCCGCACATCGCGTGGCGCTTCAAGAGGCAGGTGCCGTCGATGCCCTCGCCAATTCTCGTCGGCGATGAGATCTACTTCGTCAACGACAAGGGCGGCATCGTCACGTGCCTCGACGCGCACACGGGCAAGGAGATCTGGAAGAGCCGCATCGGCGGCAACTACTCGGCCTCGCCGCTCTACGTCGACGGACGCATCTTCTTCTTCAGCCGCGAAGGCGTCTCGACGGCCATCCAGCCCGGCAAGAAGTTCAAGAAGCTGACCGCGAATCAGATCGACGGCCAGCTCATGGCGTCCCCGGCCGTGGCAAACGGCGCGCTCTTCCTGCGCTCCGGCAAGGCCCTTTATCGGATCGAGAAGCCTTCCCGAAAGGGTGGCGGCGCTTCTTCGACCAAGTAAGTCGACCAAGTAAGTCGACCAAGGGATATTTACCCGATTGCGTCTTCTACGCGCAATCCGATGAGGAGCTGATCGACGCCGGCTACCTCCCTGGAGCCGAGGACATTCCGATCTTCGGCAACACCAACGCCGACGACTTCTTCGTCACCAACGTCGGAGCGGCGAACACCAACATCTGGTGGGCACACGCCTACCCGGTCGAAGGCATTAGCCCCGAGACGAAAGTGTTCATGGTCGGAGTCTCGCGCCGCATCCGTTACAAGCTCGGCGGCATCCCGAACGGAAACTCCCCCGTGATCGAGTAGGGAAGAAGCGGCTCCGTCGATGTAGACTCCGAACTCCCGATTGGAGGAGTCATGACCCTGATGGACCGTTCACGCCGTGTCGTCGATCTCAGCCATCCACTCGACGAAGGCACCCCCCCGTACCCGGGCGACCCTGCCGTCAAGATGACCGTCTTCGATCAGACCGACGGCGCCCCCGAGGGAGAGATTCACGCGAACGCGAGCGGCATCGCGACGAGCCTTCACTGCGGGACACACATCGATGCACCGTTCCACTTCTGCGGTGACGGCAAGAGAATCGATCAAGTGGACCTAGCGCAGAGCCTCGGCCCGGCGACACGAGTTCGCCTGCCCTACGCCGAGTCTCCCGTCATCGGGCGAGAGCATCTCGCGAGCGTCGAAACGAGCCTGCGCCAAACCCGAAGGCTGATCTTCCACACGGGATGGTTCGAGCGCTGGAAGCACGACGACTACTTCACCGGACACCCCATGATCTCGACCGACGCGGCGGAGTTCCTCGTCGAGTGTGGCACCGTCCTCATCGGCGTCGACTTTCCATCGCCGGACCGTCACCCCTACGCGACGCACCTCGTGCTTCTCGGTGCGGGAATCCTCATCGTCGAGAACCAGACCAACATAGACGCGCTCCCCGGCGATACGTTCGAGTTCTTCGCCGTGCCGCTCAAGATCTCGGGACGAGACGGATCGCCCGTACGCGCCTTCGCGATCGAACACTGAGGACTGAGAATCGAGAGCAGATCAAGATTCCGCTCGCGACGCCTTTCTCAGGTCTCCTGCCGAGGGAGACTTCAGTTCTTGCTCCAGTAGATCTTCAGATTCCGCGTCGCACGGCCCGCCGCGACGATGTCGAGCTTGCCGTCGCCGTCCAGATCCGCGATGCGCAGATCCTCACAGGCCATCCCCGAGCGGTCCCGCAGCGCCTTGACGTCGATTTCGAAGGCCTTCCACTTCGAGCCGCTCGCGTCGAGCGGAGCGTAGAGCTTGACACCGACTTGGCGCGCCTTGTTCGGATTTCTCCACCCCGCGACCACCTGATCGCGCCCCATGCCGAGGAGATCTCCGCAAGCGATCGCGTGGCCGTCAGCGTAGACATCGTCGAGAACCGTGCGCTTCCACGCGTCGCCGGCCTTCTTGTACGCGACGAGATGAGTGCCGTGCATCGGCTCGATCGTCACGACGAGATCCGTCGAGCCCTTCGCGAGACTTCCGTAGCGCACTTCGCCCGCACCTGCATTCATTCCCGGAAGAACGAGACGGTCCATCTTCTTCGCGTCACCATCGCCGGCGATGACACCTTCCGCACCCGCGATCAGCAAGCGGTCCAGCGCGCCGGCCTGAGGAAGGACGTCGAAATTGTGCGTCTTGTGGAGCGACTCGTCGATGAGGGTCGTCGTCCACTTCCCGCCATCCGTCTTCGGCATCGAGTACGCGAAGATCTTCACGCCCGCCCCCTTTCCGCCTCGATTACCGCGTCCGTGAAGCGGCAGGACAACGAGTCGATGGCCATCCGATCCCTCGAGCCAACGCATGCGGTGCGTCGTCGGCTCGTGATGGAGCTGAATCGGCTTCCAAGACTTCGTCGGATCGTCGGGACGTACGAGGTAGTGCACGCTACCACTCTCTTCCGTGTTGACCGTATTGCCGGGATTCCACATCGCGCCGACAGCGACCTCGACCTTTCCGTCGCCGTTGATGTCCCGCGCCGCGATACAGACGTTGTCTCGCTTCGTCAGTCGATCGACCATGACGAAGCGCTTCCACTCGGCACCGCGCTTGCCGGGATTCCGGTACCACGCGAACTGGGACTTGTCCGCGAGAAGAACATCCGGCTTCTTGTCGCCGTCGACATCCCCCACGGCGACGCCGTAGCCGATCGAAATGTCACCGATCTTCTGCTCTTCGAAGACGGGCTTCTTCACGTCGGCACGGGCCGTGAGAGCGGAAAGCAAGAGGAGAGGGAGATACGTCGCGATGCGCGAAATGCGTTGCATGCTGAATCCTCACGGTTTTCGGGAAGATCGTCATTATCGCCGAGCGCGATCGGTTAGTCTATTCGATTGGCACGCCGCGGCTTCGAGGTGAATCGCGACGGGCTTTCG
>CAYZGY010000464.1:0-6652 GCA_964478085.1 uncultured Planctomycetia bacterium | reverse complement strand
AACCGATTTGATCGCAGCGAGCCCTCCGACGGGTGTCAGGAGGATTCGCTCGGTCTGGAATCCGAACTTCTTCGCGACCAGCGCGTGACCGAGCTCGTGGAGAAGGAGAGGAACTGCGAGAATCGTCACGCCGAGCGCGATGTTGACGAGGAAGTCGTTGTTTCCGTAGGCGAGCCCGATGAAGAACAGGAACGGCGGGATCGTTCCGTGCGCGTAAATCGGAATCCCAGCGATCTGAAAGAGCCGGTGAAATCTGAACACGACGAGCTTGTCTCGAGGAACGCGGCGACCCTCATCGCCAGCGTCGTTATTATGCGTCTTCCGTGCTTCGGATGTCGGCGATCTCAGCGGAAACTTTCGAAATCCTCGCTCAGCGCTGGGCCCCTCTCGCTGAGCCCCTTCCATCAGGCCCCCTTCCGTTCGGCCCCCCGGCCGTGGTACATCTCTTGTGCTCTTGGCGAGCCCTCTGTTTGAGCCCCTCGTCTCACGAATCCCATCCCGCAAGATCACTGGCGATGGAGTCTACGTCCCCAGAACCTCAAGTCGACCAGGTTTACCGGCATTCGCTTCGCGAGTCGCTTGTAGCCGTCAGCGCCTGGCTCGTCTGCGGGGTCGATTTGGTGACTTACTGTTTCTCAACGGTCACGGGCGAAAACCCGACGAGATCGAGGTGACCTGGGGCATTCCGAATTGGGTGCTGTTCGGTGTCTTCCTTCCGTGGGTTCTCTGCAACGTCTTCGCCTGGTGGTACTGCTTCTGCTTCGTGAAGGATCAGGAGCTCGACCCCGAGGCCCCGGAAGACGCGGGAGGCGATGATGCTGCACCATGAGCTGCTGCTTGCTGAAGCTGCTCCCGAGTTCCGTCCCGAAGCCGCGATCTCGTTCGTGCTCTACACGATCGCGGTCTTCGTTCTCGCGATCTTGTCGCACCGCCTGCTCAAGAAGAAGTCGTTCCTCAAGGAGTACTTCCTCGGGAGCCGTGGACTCGGCGTCTGGGCACTCGCGATGACCTACGCCGCGACCGCGGCGAGCGGTGGAAGCTTCACGGGCTTCCCCGCGCTGATCTACGAGCACGGCTGGATCCTCGCCCTCTGGATCGCGAGCTACATGATCGTGCCGATCTGCGCCATGGGACTCCTCGGCAAGCGGCTCAATCAGGTCGCGCGCAAGAGTGACGCGATCACGGTTCCCGACGTTTTCCGGGACCGCTTCGACTCGGGCCGCCTCGGCGTCATCGCGAGCCTGATCATGGCGATCTTCATGGTGTTCAACCTCGTCGCACAGTTCAAGGCGGGGGCGATCATCATCGAAACCATGTTCAAGCCTCTCGAAGGATTCAGCAATGCGGCCCAATGGGTCGCGTGGTTGCCCGAGAATCTCTCGTTTCTCTCCGACAAGCCGCCCGCGGCAACGTACTGCCTCGGCCTCTTGATCTTCGCGGCGGCCGTCATCGCGTACACGACCTACGGCGGCTTTCGAGCGGTCGTCTGGACGGACGTCCTCCAGGGCGTCGTGATGTTCTTCGGCGTGTTGATCCTGCTCTTCTTCACCCTGCGCGAGGCCGGGAGCCTCTCGTCGATCACCGAGAACCACTCGAAGCGATTCTTCGCGTCCGTCTCGGTCGAGGCGACGAGCCCGATGGAGATCGCTCGGGGAGATTTGAGCATCGCGGTGACGCTCGACGACGCGACGCAGCGCATCTTCACGAACGACCGCAGTCTCAAGCTCGCGCTCGACGCCTCGACAGGGAAACCCAAGGAACAGACGATCACGCTGCGCCTGTCGGACGGGCAAGAAGCCCCGGACGCGATCTCCGACGGGGCAACTCTCCGCGTGCTCGTGAAGCTCGAGGGGGATGAGCTGCCTCGCGAGAATTCGGGGGTGAGCGTCGCCAAGTTTCGCTTCGATCCGACGCACACGCTCGTGACCGGCCCCGGTTTTCAGAAGGGCAAGGCGAGCGGCTTCCTCCCGTTCGGCATGGCGATTTCGTTCTTCGTCATGTGGGCTTTCTCTGGCGCTGGGCAGCCGACGACGATGGTGCGATTGATGGCGTTCGACAACACGCAGGTCTACCGAAGGGCGATGTTCTCGGTCTGCGTCTACTACACGCTGATCTACATCCCGCTGATCATCATCTTCGTCGCCGCACGGGACCTTCTCCCACGACTCGATACACCCGATGCGGCGATGGCCGTCACGGTCCTCACGGTCGTGCCGGGCATGCTCGCCGGAATCATCATGGCCGCGCCGTTCGCCGCCGTGATGTCGACGGTCGACAGCTTCCTGCTCGCGATCTCGTCGAGTCTCGTGCGCGACGTCTACCAGCGCTCGATCAATCCGAACGCATCCCCCGAACGCATCCGCCGACTGAGCTACCTGACGACGATGATCGTCGGTGTCATCGTCATGTTCGGCGCGATCAATCCGCCGGAATTCCTGCAGACCATCATCATTCTCACAGGAACAGGTCTTTCCTGCTCGTTTCTCGCGCCGATGTTCTTCACGATCTACTGGCGCCGAATGACCGCGGCCGGATGCCTCACCGGAATCCTGTCCGGCTTCGGCACCTGCTCGGTACTCTACCTCCTCAACGTGCGTGAAATCGGTTTCGAGATCGTTCCTGGCGGATTCCATCCCGTCGTCTGGGGCATGCTCGCGTCGATCACGGGTTGCATCGTCGGCAGCCTGGTGACGTCGAAGCCGCCGAAGGAGCTCGTCGAGAAGTACTTCGGGAGCGCGGACTCGTAGAATGCGCTCGATCTCGACCCCGCGCGTGCTTCTCGAGACTATCGAAGCGCAGACTGCCAAGACGAAGGCTTCACGCCCGTCGCAAATATCGGCTCTTCGTAAGCTCTTCGAGCTCTTCACGACCGAACGTCGTCAGCTCAATCGCTTTCACTACCTCGACGACCCGCCGCTGAGGCACGCGTACCTGCAGTACCATCTGCCGCTCAACGTGGCACGCTCGATGGTCGCGCTACGCGATGTGGTCGATCGCCATCCCGATGTCGCCGACCTCGAGGACGTGTTCGACCTCGGCGCCGGACCGGGTAGCTCGACCCTCGCGACGCTGTTCACATTGGCACCACGCGCCGCACGTCGGTACGTGCTGACCGACCGCAGTGCGAAGGGTATGAAGCTCGCGCGCGAAGTCTACGAGGCCTGCGACACGAGTTTGACGAAGACGAACGGCACAGAATCGTCGAAGGCCAGCTTCCTCACGCAGAAGCTGCCGTCGCTTCCGAACTTCACGCGCCCGAGCCTCGTGTGGATGTCGATGGTGCTCAACGAGCTTTCGCAGGCCGACGGTCGCGGCCTCGACCTCGCTCGACTCTTCGACACCTTGACTCGGCGGCTTCCCGTCGGCAGCGTCCTCCTCGTCGTCGAACCGGCCTTGCGTGTTCCGGGACGACGCCTGCTCGAGCTTCACGACGGCATGGTCGAATCGCCCGAGTGGGAGCTGCTCGCCCCGTGCACGCACCAAGCGGCCTGCCCGCTGCTTCGTGCACAGAAGCGCCCATGGTGCCACTTCCACTTCGCGTGGGAGCCGGGCAAGTCGATCGAGAAGCTCGCGCGTGCGGTCGGACACGACAAGCCGGAAGCCGCCTTGAGCTACCTCGCGATCAGGCGAATCGACTCCTCGGCGGAGTCGACTGAGCCATCGAAGGACGACAAGAGCCTCGCTCGTGTCATCGGCGATCGCATGCCGGTGCGCGGCGGCAAGTCGGGACAGTACGTCTGTCGCGACGGGAAACGCCACATCGAGACCGCGCTGCCGACGGCCATCGAGCGCGGCGACGTCGTACGCGTGCTGCTACGCAAACCAGCAGAGATCGTCCGACGCTGGCCCTGAGCTAGCGCCGGAGCTAGCGCCGGAGCTAGCGCCTGAGGAACGTCTGCATCTTTTCGAGGATCTCGCTCGCCGAGTCCTCTTGCACGAAGTGTCCGGCTCGATCGAGCACGTGGAACTCTCCGTGCGGGAACGACTCGCGCCAGCGCGCGAGGCCGCCGCCCGAGAAGACCGGGTCGCGCTTCCCCCAAAGTATGAGCGTGCCGACATCGAGAGAGCTCAGCTGGTCTTCGATCTCGCCGATGGCGCCGTAAGACGGGTGCTGTTCGCCGACCGGGAGATCCCGCGGAAACTCGAGGACGTGGCAGCGAGAGTTGAAGTCGGGGAACGGTGCGCGGTAGGCGTCGAGGAGCTCTTCGGTGATGTTCTCCTTGCGGTAGATTCCCGCGGGGAGGAGACCCTCGACGAAGACGTTGAGCCCCTGCACGAGAGCCTCGCCGACGCCGGGAGCACGGAACTGCTCGACGACCGGAAGAAGCGGCGTCCCCTGCGGCAAGCGGTGACACCAAGAATTGAGCACGACGACATTGCGGAATCGTTCGCGGTGCTTCGTGACGACCCCGAGCCCGATCGGTCCGCCCCAATCGTGAATCACGAGGGTGACGTTCTTGAGATCGAGCTTGTCGATCAACGCGTGCTCGAGCTGGTCGACGCGGTTCGTGAGGTTGTACCGCTCCCTGAACGGCTTGTCCGACTTTCCGAATCCGAGGTGATCGATCGCGAGGACGCGATGGTGCACCGAGAGCGGGCGGATGAACTTGCGGTAGAGGAACGACCACGTCGGATTGCCGTGAAGCAGCACGATCGGGTCACCCGCGCCCTCGTCGACGTAGTGCATCTTGTACTCGCCGACGTCGACGAAGCGGGGCCGAAACGGAAACGCGCCGCCAAAATCGTATTCGATCAGTTCCGCAAGGTTCATTCCGTCGCCCTCTCTCTGGTCGCGCGAAGAGTCTAAAGGAAGCCTAACGCTTCCGTTACTCATCGACAACCGGATTGGTCAGCTGTCCGATGTTCTCGATCTCGATCGTGATCGAGTCTCCCGCCTTGAGAAAGACGGGCGGCTTGCGCGCGGCGCCGACTCCCTGCGGAGTACCCGTCAGGAGCACGGTTCCGGGCAGGAGTGTCGTGCTCTCCGAGAGGAAGGAGATCAACGTGCGAACGTTGAAGATCATGTCGCTCGTCGTCCAGTCCTGCATCGCCTCTCCGTTGAGCACGGTCTTGATCTGGAGGTCGTTCGGGTTCGGGATCTCGTCCGTAGTCACGAGGCAAGGGCCCAACGGACAGAACGTGTCGAAGCTCTTGCCGCGGTTCCACTGGCTGCCACCCTTGTTGATCTGCCAATCCCGACCGCTGACGTCGTTCGCGCACGTGTAGCCTAGAACGTAGTCGAGCGCGTCCTGCTTCGACACGTTCTTCGCAGCTCTGCCGATGACGACGGCGAGTTCGCACTCGTAGTCGACGTGGTTCTGCTCGACCTTCGGAATCACGATCGGATCGCCATGATTCGTAGCGGCATTCGGATTCTTCATGAACAGCACGGGGTATTCGGGAGCGGCCAGGCCCGACTCATCGGCGTGCTTCTGATAGTTGAGCCCGATGCAGAGAATGGCTCGAGGATCGACCGGCGCGAGCAGTTTCGAGATCGACACGATCTCGTCGGTCACTTGGTGATCACCGAAGATGCAGCCTTCGATGCGCTTCGCCGAACCTTGGTCTACCTGCTGTCCGACGGTCTCCTGCCCGTCTCCATCCAAGAAACGTACGATCTTCATTCTGATTCTCGTGTCGAGTTTCGTAAGTCGTGCTCGAGGCGTGCGCGTGCACGCTACTCCGCCGCGGCGGATCCGAGGAGTATTTAAGCAGAGTCCCGGAGGGGCGTACACGGCTTTTCGCCGAGCCGAGCCGAGCGGGATGCTACAATTCGCGCTTTCGAGCGAGAATTTCTTCGAAAACGACGCAACACAGGAGAATGCGCCGAGATGGCAGAGCCTGAATGCCCCCAGAACAGCCCGATCATCGAGACCGAGCCGGCCGGCGAGAAGTGGTGGTGTGCGTGCGGCAAGTCGAAGACGCAGCCGTACTGCGACGGCTCCCACGCCGGGACGGAATTCGTTCCGCTTCAGGTCCAGTTCGACGGTGAGACCAAAGTCGCCTGGTGCGCCTGTAAGAAAACGCAGAACCCGCCCTTCTGCGACGGATCGCACGCCCGCTCGTAGTCGTCGATCGATCCGGCCCCCGAGAGAAAACGGAGCGAACGCCGTGGAGTCGCCAGACTCCGAAGCGTTCACTCCGTCTTCGTTCACTCCGTCTTCGTTCACTCCGTCTTCGTTCACTCCGTCTTCGTTCGCGCCGGGTCTATCAGCCCGCTGAAAAAGTCGAGTCGGCGTCGAAGCGGCCGATTCGCGCGAGCTCTTCGTCGCTGAAACTCGCCAATGCTCCACATCGGTTCCGTTTCAGCTCCTCGATCTCGCACGAATCGCCTCGCTGGTCCACTCGAAGCACTTCTTCAACGGGCTGCTAGCGGCGCAGAAGGGTCAACGACCTTCCTTCAGCGCGCGACGTAGAAGCTCGCGCAGTTCAGCGACCTGATTTCGTAGCTGCTGAACTTCGCGACGGAGTTGCCGAACCTCATTGTCGCGGTCGCCGCCGCGACGCTCACGGTGCTCACGGTCGCCATCGTGCTCTCGACGCTCACGGTGCGCATGCTCGCCATCGCGCTCTCGACGCTCACGGTCACGATGCTCGCCATCGCGCGCTCGACGCTCGCGGTCCCGCTGCTCGCCATCGCGCTCTCGCCGCG
>CAYZGY010000463.1:0-6664 GCA_964478085.1 uncultured Planctomycetia bacterium | reverse complement strand
GCTTGCCGCGGAAGACCTCGACGATCTGGAGGACCTCGCTGCGCGTCTGCGGCGTCACGGTGACCTTGACGAGCGCGAGCTCGCGTTCGACGGACACCTCGCGCGAGTGCTCGGCTGCGTGGACCGTGTCGACGAGCTTGGAGAGCTGCTTGACGATCTGATCGACGTTCGCCGGATCACCCTCGCACGCGATCGTCATGCGCGAGAAGCCCTCGGTGTGGCCGCGGCTGACGACGAGCGAGTCGATGTTGAAGCCGCGTCGCGCGAAGACCTGCGCGATGCGCGAGAGCACGCCCGGACGGTTGTGGACGCGCATGCTGATGGTGCGCTTGTTGTCGCTTTTGGTCGGAATCATGGGTGGCTCCTAAGTGCTGCCCTCGGGCTTCGCCATCTTCTCCTTGGGCTTCTCGATGATCATCGCGCTGACGGGAGCGCCCGCGGGGATCATCGGGAACACGTTGCCTTCCTTCTCGACGCACGCGTCGACGACGCAGGGGCCGTCGTTGTACTCCATCGCCTGCTTGAGGACGCGCTTGACGTCACCCGATCGACGGATGCGGAAGCCGCGACAGCCGAACGACTCCGCGAGCTTGACGAAGTCGGGGTTGCCGTCGAGGTCGACGCCCGAGTAGCGGTTGTCGAAGAAGAGCTCTTGCCACTGGCGCACCATGCCCAGGTACGCGTTGTTGATGATCAGGATCTTCACCGGCAGCTTGTGATACGCGGCCGTCGCGAGCTCGCACATCGTCATCTGGAACCCTCCGTCGCCGACGACCGACCAGACCTGGTCGTCCGGGCGGCCGAACTGCGCGCCCATGGCGGCCGGGAAGCCGAAGCCCATCGTTCCGGCGCCGCCGCTCGAGATCCACTGGTAGTCGAGGCTCGTGCGGTAGAACTGCGCGGCCCACATCTGATGCTGGCCGACGTCCGTCGTGACGATCGCCTTGCCTTCGGTCAGGTCGTTGAGGACGTCGAGGACGTACTGCGCCTGAAGGCCACCCTTCTTCGGGTACTTGAGCGGGAACTTCTTCTTCCAGTCGGCGATCTGCTCGAGCCACTCTTCCGTATCGAGAGCCTTGACGTGCTGGATCAGCTCCTCGAGCACGGTGCGCGCGTCGCCGACGAGCGAGACGTCGGGATCGATGACCTTTCCGTGCTCGGCCGGGTCGATGTCGAGGTGGATCTTCTTCGCGTTCGGACAGAACTCGGAGAGCTTGCCCGTGATTCGGTCGTCCCAGCGGCTGCCGATCGCGAAAATCAGGTCGCAGTCGACGACGCTCTTGTTCGCGTAGGCCGTGCCGTGCATGCCGAGCATGCCGACGGACAGGTCGTGCGTTTCCGGGAACGCGCCCTTGCCGAGCAGCGTCGTCGTGACGGGAGCCCTGATCTTCTCGGCGAACTCTTTGACGACGTTCGAGGCGCGCGAAATGAGCGCTCCGTGACCGACGTAGAGGAGGGGCTTCTTCGAGGCGTGGAGCAGGTCCGCGCACTTGTAGATGCTCTCCATGTCGCAGATGCCCGGGAAGTCGTACCCCGGGAGCTCTTCCTCGATCTTCTCGGGGAAGGTCGACGTGCACTCGCCCGATGCGACGTCCTTCGGGATGTCGATGAGGACCGGGCCGGGTCGTCCCGTATTGCAGATGTGAAACGCCTCCTTCATCACGCGGGGGAGGTCGTTCGTGTCCTTCACGAGGTAGGAGTGCTTCACGACCGGAATCGTGATGCCGAAGATGTCGGCTTCCTGGAACGCGTCCTTGCCGAGCATCGGCGTGATCTGCTGACCGGAGACGACGATCATCGGCGCCGAGTCCATGTGAGCGGTCAGGAGACCCGTGACCGTGTTCGTCGCTCCGGGTCCGCTCGTCACGAGACAGACGCCCGGCCGACCCGTCGCGCGCGCGTAGCCATCGGCCATGTGCGTCGCGCCTTGCTCGTTGCGGGTCAGGACGAGCTCCATCTTCGCGTCGAGGATCGAGTCGAAGATCGGCATGACCGCTCCGCCCGGGAGGCCGAATACGTACTCGACGTTCTCACGGCGGAAGGCCTCGATAACGATGTCCGCTCCGGTAGGCATTTGAGATTCCTCTTTGGATGCTGCCTTTGGTCTCGTGGAGGGCGCTTATATGGGCTCGGATTCGCTCGCCGAGCCATGTTTGGCGTCTATTTCAGGTTTTTCGGCGCAGCTTGCTGTCTGTGTGGGCCAAATCTCTGTGGGATTTGCCGCTTTTGAGCCGCGTGCCTCTGACGAAGGCTTGACTTTACTGCTCGGGTGGTTGGGCGGCAAGCACTGCACGGTGAAAAACGAGGCGTTTTTCTGGAACTTCCTGTTCTGGTGGGGGCAGATGAAGAAAAGCCACCTTTTCGCGGTGGAAGCGGGAAGGTGGCCTTTCGATTTGCGGTGTTCGTGAGGTTTTTTTCTCGGAACTTGCCGCCTACGGCGTGCAGGCGTTCACGCAACCCACCAGACGAATGCAGTTCGCGCCGCCTCGCGGAGCGGGACCGTTCGTGAACAGGTAGGCGAGGGTGAACAGCGAGTCCGACAGATCGACGTTGCCGTCGCCGTTCGTGTCGAAGACCGCCACGTTGTTCCCCTCGTTGACCGTCACGCCCTCGCAGGGGAGCTCTCCGCCGTTCTCCGTGAAGAGGCGGCGCAGCAGACGCACGGCGTCCGAGACGTCGAGGAGCCCGTCCTGGTTGGCGTCACCGTTGAGCTGCCAGCCGCTCGGGGTCACGTCGGTGTCATCGGCACGACCCGGGGAGCCGCCTCTCTCGCGGCTCGGCTCCCAGCTGTTCGCGAGGTCCCAGGTCTCTTTGGCGAGGCCCGAATCGATGATATGCAGCGAGAATCCGCCGCCGTCGGTCGTCGGGTGCCACGTGTCCTCGAAGCGGAAGAGCTGCACGAGCTCGCCACGGCCGTCCATGATGCTGATCGGCTCACCCGAGTTGTCGAGGCGCCCCGTGAACTCGCCACCGATCAGGATGCCGTCCGTGCCGTAGTACCAATCGAAAGCCGCGAGATTGCGGACGAGGATCATGTACTCGCCGGATGGCAAGTCGAAGACATTGCTCTGGTTGAAATCGAATTGGATGCCCTCGACGAAGGCCGTACCGCGCAGGTCGATCGTGTCGGGGCCGATGTTCTGGATCTCGATGAACTCGAGGTGCTCCTCGTCGAAGGGGCTGCCCTCGGGCAGGAGCTCCGGGTGGTAGTTGATCTCGGTGACGCGGAGCGGCATGTCCGAGTTGAGGACGAAGGTCGCCTCGCTGAGACCGCTCCATTTGTTTCCGAGACGCGTACGCGCCTTCATTTGCGTATTGCCGACGAGAGGGATCAGATCACCCTCGTCGACCGATGCCGCGGCGAGCTCCGGAACGATGAGAAGATCGCTCGAATCGATCGTGAAGTTCATTCCATGGATGGCGAGGACGTTCGTGCCCGCGCGCAAGTGCTCCTCCGCACCGTCGATGTTGAACGAGGTGTACCGGACGGCCGAGGCGTCGTCATGCTGCGCGCTCGAGCTCGAGTTCCACGTGGTGAAACCCGAGGTGTTGGCTTGTGCGATGACCTGTCCGTTGAGGTAAGCCTTGAATCCGTCGTCGTACTTGACGCGAAGCGTCAGGAAGTCGACGGCATCCGGGTCTTCGAGGTCGAACTTCCAGCGGCAGTACACCGTCGTGTTGGTGTCGTACATTCGGTTCTCGACGTCGAGCGCGAAGTGATCATCGTACGTTCCCGAGCCACTGCGCTCGTAGCCTACTCCGATGCCGCTGGTGGCGCGGAGCCAGGAGTTGTCATTGAACGTGGGGCTCGTCCACGACGATCCGAGAGTGTCGTTGGTCGGCACGAGGGCGCGAACCTCGTCGGTGACCGACTCCGAAACCAAATGCAGCGAGTCGGATGCCCCGTGCTCGATCGCGTTCGCATGGATCCCTCCTCCCGTGAGGCGCGGATCCGATCCGTCCGTCGTGTAGTAAATCGTTCCGGAGGCGGACGAGATACCGACCGAGAACGGGAGATCGATCGCGCCGCCCTCCTGCGTGAACGATGGAGCGGCCGGGTAGTTCGAGTCGAACCACGTGACTCGCCGGTCGATCCAGTCCTTCATCCAGTCGATTTCGGCCTGGTGTGTCGGAGCGATGTACCAATTCGGCCAGACGCGCCGGCCGAGAATCCGCCACTTCTGGAAGTTGCGGGCCTGCGACTCGCGCAGGAGCTCGTTGGTCGCATCGACGTCGGCGAGCAGATTGGCCGTCGTGAGGGCGGTGCGCCGAATCTGGGTCCAGCGGTCGATGTACTCCTGCTGGAACTCCGGATCTTGAAACATGCGCGGCCACCAGGGGTAGTCGCCGCCACCGATCTGCGGGTAGTACCAGCCGCTCGGATTCCAGCCGTTGAGGTAGTCGGCGTTTCCGAGCGAGAGGTTGTAGTCCCAGATCGGGCCCGACTCGAGCTTGTCGTCGCGATCCTTGTAGAAGAACGTGCTCAGGCGGTAGCCGTCGATGTTCTTCGTCATTTCTACGAGAATGTGATGATCGATCCACGAGCGCGTGTGGACGAACCTGCGGAACCCGTTGACCGGGTCTCGGAAGTTCGCGCCGTAGAGCGCCGTCTCGAACTGATTGATGTAGTTGAGTAGGTACGATCGCTGCTGGCTCGTGATCTCGCGCTCCTTGGGCTCGACGAAGGCGAGCGAGACGCCGCGGCTCGTGTTGAACCCTTGATCGCCCGGATCGATGCGGTCGTTCTTGAAGATGTAGCCGCCGGTGACCGCGGAGCCCGAGTTGTCCGTGCGGGAGATTCTCGCGATGTCGACGCGATTGTTGTCGCGCTTGATCTTCTCCATCAGCACGTAGACGCCGTTGTAGTGCGAGCTGCTCAGCGACCCCGAGCCCGTCTTGAGGTAGACCTCGACGAACTTGCAGTCGACAGCCCAGAGCCCGATGTCGTTACTCCACTTGTACGAGAGGAAGTTGCGCATCAGGGACTTGTCCGAGTAGGGCGCGTAGAGAATCCAGTCGGACTCGGTCGCCATTCCGAGGAGTGAAGCGTTGCGATCCTGACCGAACTCGTCCCACAGCTCCAACGCGTACTGCTTCTTGGGGAAACCCGACGAGCTCGAGCCGCGCTGCTTGATACCGCCACGCCCCGTGAAGTCCGGCGTGCCCGTGACGCGCGCGCGCCCGTCGGCCTCCGTATCGATGATCTCGACGAAGGCGTTCGTGTGCACCGAATCACCGATGCCGCTCCCGAATGTGTCGATGATGACGATCGGGAGATTCGAGCTGAAGTTCCGGGCGGACGAGCTGGCGATGATGTAGTTGTGGTTGATCGAGCGACCCGGCAGCTTGTCTTCCTGGAATGACCGAGCGTGGATAATCCTCGTGGTCGAGACGGTCATGGGGCCGGTGTACCGCGTCGACGACGAGGTGGGGAGCGTCCCGTTGGTCGTGTAGCGGATGTCGCCGCCACTCGGCGTGCTCATCGTCAAGCTGATGTTCGAGCCGTACGCACCGCTCTCGTGCGAGAACTCGACGTCCTCCGAAACCTGCTCGTAGCCGGCACCGTTGGGGCCGCCCGGGGTCGGTTCGTCGAAGTGGCGGAAATTCTCGGTGTCGATGTCGCCGACCTCGATCAGGTGGAGCTCGGACGAGATCAGGAAGTCGCTCGAAGAGTTGCTGAAATTGAAACCGTGAATCGCGAGAACATTCGTCCCGGTGACGAGGCTGCCGCGAGAGCCGGTGATATCGAAGTCGACGTAATTGACCGCTCGAGAATCGGAGTGGCTCGCGGATGCGCGGGAGTCCCAGGTCGGGTTCTCGGGAGCATTCGCGGATGCGACCTCGTCGCCGTTGATGTACGCGACGAATCCGTCATCGTACCGCATACGCAGCTGGAGCGCGTCGGCGACGTTCGGATCATTGACGTCGAACTCGATACGGATGTAGATGCTCGAGTTGACGTTGTGCATGTCGCTGCGGACGTCGGTGTCGAAGTAGTCGTCGAATCTGCCGCTGGCGCTGCCTTCGAAGCCGACGCCCTGCGTTCCCGACCGCCACGTAGAGTCATTGAAGTCCGGTTCGATCCAACTCGTGCCGAGAAGGCCGTTCTCGGGGACGTGAACTCGGACGGACGAATCTTCGTCGACGGGCGTCGTACGCTGAACGTCCGTCGAGATACCGTACGAAGCGTTGAGGACTTGGGGCGGGAACTCAGGGAAGAAGCCGGCGATCGGCGTCTGTCCGTCCGGGGCGATGAGGACGAGCGGCTCACCGTTCTTCTCGAGACGGAAGTTCGTGTGAAGCTCGGCGTTCGGGTTTCTGCGGTCCTTTTCCGATGCGAAGACGAGGAGATAATCGCCGGCGCCGATCGTGACGTTCGGAAACTCCCACTTCTCGAGATTCTGAATGTCGTCGGTGAGGAAGTATCCACGGAGGTTGCAGTCCGCGTCACCGAGGTTGCAGACCTCGATCCAATCGCTGAATTCCTGGTCGACGTCTCGGAGCGTGCTCTGATTCGAAGACTGGATCTCACAGATGTGGAGCTGCTCGCCGGCCTCGAGCCGACCGCCCCCGAGGATTCCGCCCCCGAGGATTCCGCCCCCGAGGATTCCATCGATGAGAATCGTGCTCGAGAACGCCAGGACGACCACCGCGAGACACGAGA
>CAYZGY010000462.1:5755-6665 GCA_964478085.1 uncultured Planctomycetia bacterium | reverse complement strand
GTGATCGAGCTCGGAGCCGGTGTCTACGAGCTCGATCAGGACCTCCTCGTGACGGCCGACAACGTGACGATACGCGGCTACGGGATGAAGTCGACGGTTCTCTCGTTCGCCGGGCAGCGCATCGGGAGCAAGGGGCTCGAAGCGACAGGCGACAATTTTGTCATCGAGGACCTCGCGATCGAGAACACGAACGGGACGGCGCTCAAGGTTCGCGGGGCAGACGGAGTGATCATCCGTGGAGTGCGCGTCGAGTGGACCGGAGAGCCGAGCTCCGACAATGGCGCCTACGGCATCTACCCCGTCCAGTGTCGCAACGTGCTCGTCGAGGGCTGTTTCGTCGCGGGAGCGTCCGACGCGGGCATCTACGTCGGCCAGTCGACCGACGTCGTCGTGCGTGCGTGCCGCGCGGAGCGCAACGTTGCCGGCATCGAGATCGAGAATTGCGTACGTGCCGACGTCTACACGAACGTCGCGACGAACAATACCGGTGGACTCCTCGTCTTCGATCTTCCCGGACTGGGTCAGACGAACGGTCGGCAGATTCGGGTCTACGGGAACATGGTCTTCGACAACAGCCACTTCAACTTCGCGGCGCCGGGCGCGATCGTCGGAACCGTGCCGCCCGGGACGGGCGTGATGATCATCGCGACTGACGAGGTCGAGGTCTTCCGCAACGAGATTCACGGCCATCGTACGGCGAACGTCTCGGTGCTCAGCTACCTCATCACGGGACGAAAGATCAAGGATTCGCGCTACGATCCCTTCCCCGAGTCGATCTCGATCGTCGACAACGAGATCTCGAACGGTGGGGAGAACCCGACGGGGCGCATGGCGGATCTCCTGCGTTCGGTGGCGCCGACCTTCCCCGACGTGTTTTACGACGGCATCGTCAATCCGGCGAAGCTGAAAG
>CAYZGY010000462.1:0-5745 GCA_964478085.1 uncultured Planctomycetia bacterium | reverse complement strand
GCTCGCGTTGCGAATCCGCGGTAACGGTGCGGCGACCTTCCGAAACTTCCACCTCGGTCGACATCCGATGTTCACCGATGAGGAAGACGCGAACGATTGGGCCCCGAGCGACGACCTCTCGACACACGATTTTGACCGTGCGATGCTCACGACGGTCGAGCTCGAACCTCTCGCGGCACCCGAGAGGAGCGAAGATCCGACCTTGGCCATGTATCGAGCGGCTCCGAAGAAGCTCTCGGAGTACGGGCTCCTTCGCCTCGACGAACATCGATTGACGACCGAGCCGGCGGAAGGCGTTCTGCCTTACGACATCAACACGGAGCTCTTCGCCGACTACAAGACGAAGCACCGCCTCATTCGGCTTCCCGAGGGCGAGACGATGACGTACCGCGCGCGCGACGTCTTCGACTTTCCGGTCGGCACGATTCTCGTGAAGTCGTTCTCGGCACCAGCCGATCGTCGGCGTCCCGATGCGGGGGAGCGAGTCCTCGAAACGCGCCTCCTCGTGCGCAATGAAGACGGCTGGCACGGTCTTCCGTACGTCTGGAACGAAGACGAGACCGAGGCGACCTTGCGGCTCGGCGGAGGCGCTGTCGATGTCGAGTGGATTCACGACGACGGAACGAAGCGTTCGAGCCCTTACCTGATTCCGAATGCGAATCAGTGCAAGAGCTGTCACGAGATCGGCGGAAAGATGGAGCCGCTCGGTCCGAAGGCTCGAAATCTCAATCGTTCCTTCACCTACACAGGCCGAACCGAGAATCAGCTCGGTCGGTGGACTCGGCTCGGAAAGCTCGAAGGCGCTCCTTCGCCCGATCGTGCCCCGAAGGCTCCTTGCGTGGACGACGCGTCGACGGGAAGCGTCGCCGATCGCGCGCGAATTTGGCTCGACGTCAATTGTGCGCACTGCCATCGACCGGACGGACCTGCATCGGCTGCTGGACTCGATCTGCGGCTCGAGCAGGACGACCCGAGCCGCTGGGGCGTTTGGAAGTCGCCCGTGGCCGCGGGGAGAGCCTCGGGAAAGCTGCGCTACGGCATCGTTCCGGGAAAGCCCGAGGAGTCGATCCTCGTCTATCGCATCGCGTCGACGGACCCCGGGATCATGATGCCCGAGCTGCCGCGACAGCTGGTTCCCGAAGAGGCTCTCGAGGTCGTGCGGCAGTGGATTCGCGAGCTGCCGGATGCAGCAGCGGGAGACCGCTGAAGCTCCTACCCGAATTGGACACAGACTTACGAATTCTGACGCGCTTTCCTTAGCAGCCCGTTGAAGAAGTCGATTCGGCGTCCAAGCGGCCGATTCGCCCGAGCTCTTCGTCGCTGAAACTCGCCGATGCTCCAGGGGCCCAGGGGATCGCGAGTCAAGTAGCTCCGGAGTCATTCTCGGGACTCGATCGGCTCTTCCGTGGCGGGCCGGCTCCGCCGGTGCCCGGCCCGTTCGACTGCGGCAAGGACTTGAGGCACGACCTGCTGCCGGAGTGCGAGTACCCCGAGGAGATCTGTTCCTGAGGGGCGACGAGCTCTGATCCTGGAAGACGGCGTTCGGAGGTTTCGCGCCTCCAGGCGCCGTTTTCTTTTCTTTCTCGATCTCGATACCCCTTCTTGGCGATCATGGTAGACCGCTCCGCGCGAGCGCGGCAGCGTGCTTCCGTTCTTGATTCACGAGGAGCTCAGCCATGCACCGTTCGATCCGCCCGGTTCTCTCGCTGCTCGCGATCCTGTTCGCCGCGGACTCTCACGTTCACGCCGACGCGAAGAAGCCGAATTTCGTCGTCATCTTCTGCGACGACCTCGGCTACGGCGACCTCGCCTGCTTCGGCCATCCGACGATCGAGACGCCTTACCTCGACCGCATGGCGGCGGAGGGGCAGAAGTGGACGAGCTTCTACGTCGGCGCAAGCGTCTGCACGCCGAGTCGGGCGGCGCTCCTCACGGGTCGTCTTCCGGTTCGTAACGGCATGATGTCGGCGAAGCGTCGCGTGCTCTTCCCGAACTCCAAGGGCGGTTTGCCGCACAGCGAGGTGACCATCGCCGAGCTTCTCAAAATGGCCGGCTACGCGACGGCTGCCGTGGGCAAGTGGCATCTCGGGCATCTGCCGAAGTACCTTCCGACCGAACACGGGTTCGACACGTACTGGGGCATCCCGTACTCGAACGACATGGACGCTCGAAGAGGCTTTCCGAGCTACCGCAAGAAGGCCCAAGAAGACCCGAACTACGTCGCGCCGATCGAGCAGTACCATGTCCCGCTCATTCACGACAAGAAGGTCATCGAGCGACCCGCGGACCAGAACTCGATCACGTCGAGGTACACCGACAAGGCGATTGAGCTCATCCGCGCGAACAAGGACAAGCCGTTCTTCGTCTACCTCGCGCACAACCTCCCTCACATTCCGCTCTACGCGGGAAAGAGTCAGCTCGGGAAGAGCAAGCGTGGTCTCTACGGCGACGTGATCACCGAGATCGACGAAGGCGTCGGCAAGATCCGCGCGGCGCTCGAGGAACTCGGCATCGCGAAGAATACTCTCGTCGTTTTCACGTCGGACAACGGCCCCTGGCTCCCGTTCCGCACACACGGAGGTTCCGCGGGTCTTCTGCGCGAAGGGAAGGGGACAACGTTCGAAGGGGGCATGCGAGAGCCGACGATCTTCTGTTGGCCGGGGTCGGTGGCTCCCGGCGTTCAGAGCGGTCTCGGAGCGACGATGGATCTCCTGCCGACCTTCTGCCGATTGGCCGGCGTCGAGGCGCCGAAGGACCGCGTCCTCGACGGTCACGATCTCTCGGGCCTTCTCCTCGGAAAGACCGATAAGAGCCCGCGAGACTCGGTCTACTACTGGCGTTCGGAGAAGCTGTACGCGATCCGAGTGGGCGCCTGGAAGGCCCACTTCATCACGGAGGGCTGCTACGGTGTCGGGCCGAAGCGAAGCGTCCTCGAGAAGCCCGAGCTTTACAACCTCGAGCATGACCCCTCGGAGAAGTACGACATCGCTGCGCAGCACCCCGAGATCGTGAAGAAGCTCGTGGAGCTCGCGAAGAAGCACGAGGGGAGTATCGAGCCGTTTCCGAACGAGCTCACCAAGCGCTGATGTCGCTCGATCTGGAGATCCTCGGAGGGCCCGGGCGGGACAACGCGCTGCTCGTCCGGGTCGAGGCGGGGCACCGCACCGATCGATTGCTCTTCGACTGCGGAGCCGGCTGTGTTTCGAGCCTCGAGCTCTCCGAGGTGCAGAAGATCGACCACCTGTTCTTCTCGCACCTCCATATGGATCACGTCGCGGGGTTCGACGACTTCTTCCGCGCGAACTACGCGCGAGACTCGCGGCCAAACGTAGTTTGGGGACCGGCGGGAACGGCGCGGATCATCCACCATCGCTTGCGCGGATATTGGTGGAACCTCTGCGAGGGGCGCGAGGGCTCTTGGGTCGCTCACGACGTGAATGACGGAGTCACCTCGAGCGCTCGCTTCGATCTCGCGGATGCCTTCGAGGCTCGTCACGAGCTGCCTGCATTCGAGTCGTCGGGCGAGAAGCCCGAAGTGATTCTCTCGACGAAGGAGCTCGAGGTGGAGGCGGTCCCGCTCGAGCACCACGGTCCGTGCCTCGGCTGGGTCGTGCGGGAGCGGGATCGAAAGAACATCGCGACCGATCGATTGGCCGCCGCGGGTCTGCGTCCCGGTCCCTGGCTTCAGGTCATCAAGGACGAAGCCTCGACCGAGGAGAGGGTCGAGATCGACGGGAAGCAGATCGCGGTCGCGGATCTTCGAAAGGAGCTCCTCGTGACGTCGGCCGGATCATCCGTGGCGTACCTGACGGACTTCTTCCTCGAGGACGAGAGGCGAGAAGAGGTCGCCGAACGCATCCGCGGAGTGGACACGCTCGTCTCCGAGGCGCAGTACCGGCATTCGGATCTCGAGCTCGCCAAACGCAACGCGCACATGACGACGGTGCGCGTCGCCGAGCTCGCGCGTGCGGCTCGAGTCTCCGAGCTGGTGCTCTTTCACCTTTCCGGTCGCTACTCGGATGACGGGTGGCGCGAGATGCTCGACGAGGCGCAGGAACTCTTCCCGAAGGTCGGATTTCCGGCTTCCTGGGAACTTTCGTAATCGCCGTTTTCGAAAACGGCAAGGCCACACTGGAGGGGGGAAGGAGGTTTCCCCCCAAACCACGGACTCGAGCTCGTACGAAACGGTTCCTGACACCTTTTTCGTTACGCGATGAGATCCTTCCAGACGTGTCCGTGCACGTCCGTCAGGCGCAGATCGCGTCCACCCCAGCGGAAGGTCAGCTTCTCGTGGTCGACGCCGAGCTGGTGGAGGACGGTCGCCCAGAGATCGTAGACGGTCGCGACGTTCTCCTCCGCGCGGTAGCCGAGCTCGTCGGTCGTGCCGTAGGTCGTGCCGCCCTTCATGCCACCGCCCGCGAGCCAGACGCTGAAGCCGAAGGGGTTGTGGTCGCGACCGTTCGAGCCCTGTGCGAAGGGCGTGCGACCGAACTCGCCTGTGAAGACGAGGAGTGTCTCATCGAGGAGGCCACGGCTCCGGAGATCCTCGATGAGCGCCGCGATCGGTCCGTCGACCTGATTCGCCATGCGACCGTGACCTCGGCGGCTGTCCCCGTGCTGGTCCCAAGGATTGCCCCCGCCTCCGCCACCGATGCCGTAGCTCGCGCACGAGAGCTCGACGAACCGAACGCCGCGTTCGACGAGCCGCCGTGCGATGAGGCACTGTCGCCCGTACTCGGCCTTCTGCTGATCGCGATCGTCGACACTGTAGAGCTCACGCGTCGCCTGGCTCTCCTTCGAGATGTCGGTGAGCTCGGGAACTGCGGCCTGCATGTGAAAGGCCGTCTCGGCGTTTTCGATCGACGAGACGACGGCGTCCTTCGCGGCGACGCGCTCGGCGAAGCCCAGATCGAGCTTCGAGATCAGATCGAGCGATCGTCGCTGCTCGTCCTTGAGCATCGACGGCTTGATGTTCGGAACGGCCTGATCCGATGAGACGTTGAAGATCGATCCCTGGCACGTCGCTGGAAGGAAGGCGTTCCCGAAGATGCTCACGCCACCGTGGGGAATCGACGCCTTGTTCGACCGCAGGACGATGTACCCCGGAAGACTCGGGTTCATCGTACCGAGGCCGTAGGTGACCCAGGCTCCCGCGCTCGGATATCCGAGAAACGGGAAGCCGCTGTGCATGAAAAAATTCCCCTGCGAGTGCTCGCTGAACTTCGCCGTCATCGAGCGGGCGATCGCCAGGTCGTCGGCGAGCGACGCGATCTTCGGGAACATGTTGGTCAGCCGGAGACCGGACTTCCCGTAGTTTCCAGGCGTCCAGTGAGGCGCCTGGATCTTGCCGTTCGCGTCGAATTGCGTGCGCTCGATCTTCACGGGCATCGGCTTGCCGTGGAGCTCCCTGAGCTTCTCCTTCGGATCGAAGGAGTCGACGTGAGAGACTCCGCCGGACATGTACAGGAAGATGACCGACTTGGCCTTGGCCGGGTGGTGCAGAACGGGGACGGCCGGGTCCGTCGCGGCGTATCCGCCTCGATTGATGAGGCTCGAGACGCTCAGCGCGCCGAGGCCCGCCGAGGTGAGCCTGAGGAACTCGCGTCGGGATTGGGCATCAGTGGACATAGATCAGTTCCTTCGAGTTGAGAATGGCATGGGTGAGTCGAGCGAAGCCGGTCGGCGTGCGCGCGCGGGCGTCGCGAGTCGCGTCACGTTCACGCACGAGTCGATCGCGCTTGCCGC
>CAYZGY010000461.1:0-6676 GCA_964478085.1 uncultured Planctomycetia bacterium | reverse complement strand
TCTTTCACGAAGGGAGACTTCAACGGCGACGGACAGCTCGACTTCGCGGTCGGACACGAGTCTCCCGATCGCGTCTCCATCCATCTCAGCTCGGGCGACGGGACGTTCGCTCAATCCTTCGAAGGCGAGGTCTCCGGAACGCCCATCGATCTCGTAAGTCTCGATTTCGACGAAGACGGCCTCGACGACTTGCTCGCCCTCGCGCTGCGAACACAACCCGATCCGCACGGGATCAATATTCTGCTCGCGAATGAAGACGGCACTCTCAGCTTCGAGCGCGAGCTCGAGTTCCCCCAACGACCGCGCCTCCTCCACGTCGACGACGTGAACGACGACGGTCGCCCAGACCTGATTCTCGGCACGAGATCGCAACCTCGCCTCTTGGTCTACCTGCATCTCGGCGCCCTCGAACTCGCAGACCCGTTCGAGCTCATCGCGCTCATCAGCTTCAGCTCGATCGCAACGGGTGACTTCGACGACGATGGCCATGTCGACATCGTCGGCGGGGATTTCGTCGGAACAGACGTTCCAGTGCTCTACGGAAACGGCGACGGGACGTTCGAAGCGCACCGACTCGAAGACCGCCACCAGGTTCCTGGCTCAACTCACACGAGTCTCGCTGACGTAACGCGAGACGGTCGCCTCGAGCTCATCTTCTCGGATTGGCGCGACAACCGCACTTACGTCTACGCCAACGATGACGGTCGGTGCGTTCGCTGGCTGTTCACCATTCTGGACGTTCCGAGGACCGACAGTCACGCGGCGCTTGACCTCGACGGCGACGGTCGCCTCGAGCTTCTTACGTCCTCGGACCACGAACCCGGCTTTTTGGTCTTTCCGCTCCATGCGGACGCCGAGCCGACGCTCCTTTCGACGTGGCTCGTTTCCGAAGAGGGCGACGACCCGATCGTCGAAGATGTCGACGGTGACGGATTCATCGACTTCGCCAATCTCGACGCATCCCCTCCGAGCATCTCGATCGCGCTCGGCCGAGGCGACGCGACGTTTCGTACCGGACGCATCGAGCGACGGACCGACCGCACGGAGACGGGGACGACGTCTTGGATCGGAACGGGACGAATCGACCAGGATTTGGCGCCGGACGCCGTCACTTGGTCCGACACGTTCAAAGCGGCCGAGATCTGGCGAGGAGACGGCGAGGGTCGTCTGCGACCCTGGAGACTGATGGAATTCGGTCAGCTCGGCTCACCACGAGACATCGTCCTCGAGGACATCACCGGAGATGATCGTCTCGAAATCCTGGCGCCCCTCGACGACGAAAAAACGGTGGGTGTCGTCTCTATCCAGAATGACGAAGACCCGCTCGAGATTTCGTTCCTCATCAAAGGTTTTACGTCGCCCGACTCACTCGCCATCGCAGACCTCGACGCGAACGGAACGAAGGACCTCGTCACCTCCTCTTCCTTCGATCATGTGGTTTCGATTTCGTTCACAGACGAAACCCGCAACTTGTCAGAACCGTTCGACCGCAGCGTCGGAGACGCGCCGATCGACGTAGAGATCGGAGACCTCGACGGCGATGGGCGCCCAGAGATCGTCACGGCCGGAATCGCTTCCCAGAGCTTGACGATCCTCTGGAACACCTTCGACGAAGACGAGCCGCTCTTTACCGAGAGCCTCACCATTCCTCTCCACATCGCTCCTCGTTCGATTCTCCTGGCCGACCTGGACCGCGACGGCACCGCCGAGATCGTCGTCGCGGACGACAGCCCACGAAACACGATTACGATCTTTGGCCAGCTGCGCACTCGAGTCGACTACCGGGAAACGACGCTCGGGCTCGGCTCCTTTCCCGAGTGGCTCCGGAGCGACGATATCGACGGCGACGGAGTCGACGATCTCTTCTACGGCGATTCTGACGAAGAGCTCATCGGCATCCTGCAAGGCCTCGGGGACGGCGAGTTCCGCCTCGAAGCGAGCTTCCCGATCGGCGGTCGACCGAGCTGCGCCGAGTTTCTCGACACCGACGGCAACGGAACGCGTGAGCTCGTCACCGCCCATCGGCTGACGGAGACGCTCTCGATCACCACCCTCCGAACGCCACGCCAGAACGGAACCGACTGCAATCGCAACGGCCTTCCGGACTCGTGCGAGATCGCGACTGGCTCGAGCGCCGATGTCGACGAGGACGGCACGCCCGACGAGTGCGAGCTCGACTGCGATCGCAACGACGTGCCAGACGACTTCGAACTCGAGATCGGTGTCCACACCGACTGCAACGAAACCGGGTTCCCCGATTTCTGCGAGATCTCTCTCGGCCTCGAACTCGACTGCAACCGGAACGGGCTCCCCGATTCTTGCGACCTCGCCTCGGGAACGAGCACGGACTTCGACGCGGACGGCATTCCCGACGATTGCCAAGTCGATTGCGACGACGATGGCGTACCGGACGACTTCGCGATCTCCGAGAATCCTCGAATCGACTGCGATCGCAACGGTGTTCCCGACGCGTGCGATATCGCCGAAGGCCGACTCGAAGACTGCGATGAAGACGGTCGCCCGGACTCGTGCGAGCTCGCAGTCCTCCCGGCGTGGCGCGCCCCGTTTCGTTTTTCGGAAATCTTGGCGAACGAGCCCATCGGGTTCGAGCTCGTAGACATCGACGGAGACGGAGTCGACGAGATCATCACGATCCCGACAGGAGAGACAACTCTCGAGGTTTTCCGCAACTTCGGCGTCTCCGAGATCGAGAAGATGACGACGATCTCTCTCCCGTTCGTGCCCAGAAGCTTCACGACCGCCGATTTCGACGACGACGGAAACGTCGACCTCATAGGGACACACTTCTCACGATTCGCCGTGCTCCTCAGCGGCGGTGAGGGAGGCTTCGGCGAGCCGATCCTGCATTCGGGGGACTCGTTTCCGAATGATCGTGCGTGGCCGGTCCACCTGGACGAGGACGGAAACCTCGACCTCGTGCTCGGAGTGCTCGACACCGAGGGATTCGTCCGCGTACTCCGGGGGCTCGGCGATGGGACGTTCGAGCTCCACCGAACGATCGAGCTGCCCTCTGGAGCACGATCGATCGACGCTGCCGATCTGAATGGCGACGGAATCGCCGAGGTCGTGATCGGCCTCCACGAGCCTCCCGAGATTCGCGTCTACTCGAACGCACTCTCGGACAACTTGAAACACCGGCGCATCCGCTTGCGCTCGGAAGCTGATCCGCGCCACCTTCTGCTCGCCGACTGGAACGCGGACGATCTGCTCGATCTGACGTGGTCGGACAGTGTCCAGCGAACCTTTGACACTCACCTTCAGATGGTCGATGGAAAGTTCACCGAATCGCAGACCACCGTCGAGATCGATCGACCTGTCTGGACGTGGGTAGCGGTCGAGAATCCGGGACGCCGTCCTTCACTGCTCATCTCGACGGACGGAGGACCTGACCTCCACTTCTTCGAGCCCGTAGAGCAGTTCGGTCGTGTCCGCTTTCGAAGGCGGGCAGACGTTCGCGTCGGCTCGTCACGCACCCGCATCGCGCCGAGAGATCTCGACGGTGACGGCGAAGAAGACCTGCTACTTTCAGACTCGCGGGATCTTCTCGTGCTTCGAGGAGGCGAGACGGGCCTCGTTTCCTGGCCGGCATCCGAGCCGCTCGACATCGCGCCGGGCTTCGTGCTGGCCGTCGACCTCGACGACGACGATCGCATCGATGTCGTCACCTGTGATCTCATCGGATCGGAGCTCGTCATCACGTTCGGCGACGGCGATCTCGGAAACGAAGGCGGCGGAGGGGATCGACTGACGCTGGAAACTTCCGGAACGCCGACGCACGTCGCCGCTTTCGATGTCGATGGCGATGGGCGACTCGACCTGATCACCGCCAACGAGTCGAGCTCGACCAGCGACCTGTTCTATCAGATCGCGAACCGCACGTTCGAGGCCACGACCCTATCGATCCCCACGCCACCTCGGCGCGTGGCCATCGCGCATCTCGACACTGGCGTCGTCCCGGATCTTATCTACCGAGCCAACGCGGAGGTGCATGCCTTTTTCGGCCAGGGCAACGGCCTGTTCGGCGCTTCGCGCGAATTGACACTCTTTTGGACTCGACGCAACGGCTTGCGCGCCCGAGACGTCAACGGCGACTCGGTCACCGATCTTCTCGTCGCGGTCGACGACCACGATTCCGGCCTGGACGGAATCGCCGTCTACCTCGGAACGGGCGGTAGAATTCCTCCCGAGAAAGAACGCCTGAACTCGATGTTCGCCGCTCCGTACCTCGTTCACACCGGAGCCGGAATCGGAGACTTCACCGTGACCGACTTCGACGGCGACGAGTATCTCGATTTCGTGGTACCCCACGAGGTCGGCCGCTCCGTCGTCGTTCTCGGCGGCGATGGCCAGGGCAACTTCGAGACGATCACCTCCTGGCGCCCGCGTCTGCACATTCTGTCGACCGACGTCGCCGATCTCGACAACGATGGCGATCTCGACGTGTTTTGTCGATCGGTGTCAGGACGCGAGGCGCTGCTCATCGCCGTGCTCGCCGACGAGAATCACCAGTTGATCGAGCAGCGTACCTACGGAACGGCCGCAGCGATGGTCGGCTCCGCCCTCGCCCACTTCGACGACGACGGCTGGATCGACATCGTCACGGGAAGCAACGCGTCAGATGACCTCAACTTCCTCATGAGCTATCCGCAGGACCAGTATCTCGCCGACTGTGACGACGACGGCGTCCTCGACACCTGCGAGATCGCCGCAGGTGAAGAGATCGACATCGACCGAGACGGCATTCCGGACAAGTGCGAGCCCGACTGTGACGGGAGCGGCCTGCCGGACGACATGGAGATCGCGTCGGGTGACCTCGTCGATTGCGACGAGAACGGCATCTCCGACGAGTGCGAAATCGCTGCGAACCCGAAGATCGATGCGAACGGCAACGGTATCCCCGACGCGTGCGACGTGTTCAGCTGTCGCGTTCCGGGAGATTGCAACGAGAGCGGTTCGCTCGACATCTCCGACGCGATCTGTATCTTCGGTACTCTCTTCCTCGGCTCCCCCAGCCGCTATCCCTGCGGAGACGGGGAGAGCTCCGATCCTGCCAACGTCGCGCTCCTCGATTGGCAAGGCGACGGCAACGTCGACATCTCCGATCCGATCGCGCTACTCAATTTCCTCTTCGGCGGCGGACCCTCTCACATTCTGGGAGAGGATGCCGAGGTGGCCGGATGCGTGACCATCGATCGCTGCTCCGAGCTCGACCCTTAGCATTGGCGAGTTTCAGCGACGAAGAGCTCGAGCGAATCGGCCGCTTGAACGCCGAATCGACTTTTTCAACGGGCTGTTAGTCGGACGCCTCCAGAGAGGTGTGGTCGTGAAAGACCTTCCAGCCGTCGGGAGTCTTCTTCACGAGGAGCGAGAACATCCCGCCGGGCGCCTCTCCATCGAGCGTCAGTCGCCATTTTCCGACGACGAGAATCAGATCGCGCGCGAGCTGCTCGACGACGACGATGTCGAACTTGAGCTTTCCCATCTTCTCGCGATCGCTGTACTTCTTCTTGAAGCGGTCGAGGGTCTCCTGCCAGCCTCGAACCATCTCGCCGCCGGAGACGAATCGTAGGCTTCCGTCGTTCGCGTACGCGCCGAAGAACGCGTCGATGTCGCCCTCGTTCCAATCCGCCTCTTGCTGGCGCAGCGTCGTCAAGACCTCCTCGCTCGCGCGGGATGCCTCGCTGCGGAAGAGCCGGCAGGAGCCGAGCAGCATCGACGCGACGAGTGCCAATGCGACGAGCGCGAGCTTCGACCCTCGCCGCCATCGAGATTCACCGTTCGCTCGCTTCATGAAGATAACCGTACGAGAATTCCTTTCCGAAACTGAGGATCGGGAAGTCGTCTGAGTGGCAGCGACGGCACGCGGGAGTTACCGTCGACACGATGAACTCACGCTTCGGGGAAATCGGCAACTCCCAAGTGTGCTCCTCCGACTCGTCGATCGATCTCCAGAGTCGACGCGTCGACCTCCAAAGCGATCGATCGACGCGAAATACGCGAAAGGTCGTCGGCTCTCCCGCGCGGAGCTCCCAAGCCTCATCGACGAAGGCTTGGCCGTCGGCGAAGCGCCTCGTAAACGTCAGCACGGCTCGCTCGGGCTGCGGGAACTCGACGACGGGCATCGACTCGAGCGACCGGCCGGCCTCGATCGAGCTCGTCTCGTAGTACACCTCGACCGAACGTATTGGCCGATCGGCAGGGCTCTCGCCCGCCCTCTCTCGCGTGACACGACGCCAAGATCCCTCGCGCAGAGGAGGCGGCGTCAACTGCGCGAGCTCCGGTACGTTTGCCGAGCCGATCGACGACACCCGACGAGCGAGATCGTCGTGCTTACGCGCGAGATCATCGCGATCACGCGCACGCCAGTAGGCGGACTGTCCGTAGAGGTCCGACGCGAGTATCCGTCGAGTCACCGCGTCCATCTCGGCTCGACTCGAATCGGCCTCTTCGAGGAGGACGTCGAGAATCGACTCGATCTCGAAGCCAACGAGCGCGGTCGGATCAAGCATTTCGCTGCAGGTCGCCGCGCTCGAGCAGCTCGCGATGGAGCCGTCGTCCGCTCGTCGACCGCACGCGCGGTGGAACCAAAGATTGAGCGGGGCGGACGTCTAGTTGGAGTAAGCCCCAGGCGCCGGCCAACCGCGAATATCGATCG
>CAYZGY010000460.1:2894-6684 GCA_964478085.1 uncultured Planctomycetia bacterium | reverse complement strand
GTCGGTCGTCGGCATCAATATCCTCATCAATCCGGACATCGATCCGGACGACGAGAGTCTCCACGTCTCGCAGCCGATCAACCAGCTCTCCGCGATGAACGCGCTGCAGCTGATCCTCAAGTCGAAGGAGCTCGGCTTCAAGTTCCAGGAGAACACGCTCGTCATCACGACCGCCGAAGAGGCTCGCCCCGACTCGGAGTTCGAGGTCTACAACGTCTCCGACCTCCTGATGAAGATCCGTGACTTCGCCGCTCCCGAGATTCGTCTCAAGGGTGCGAACGAGGACGACGCGTCGGCCCCGATCTCGTTCACCGAGGACTTCTCGGAGGACGAGGAGCCGCTCAACCCGGATACGCTCATCGAGCTGATCCAGGAGAGCTCGGGTGGCGAAGATGTCTGGGACGGTGACCTCAACAAGATCGAGCACCAGCGCGGTCAGCTCCTCGTGAGCGCCTCGCGTGATCTCCACCTCAAGGTTCGCGACGTCCTCAACAACCTGCGTCAGGACTCCGACCTCTACGTGGTCATCGAGGCTCGCTTCATCGATATCAACGACGACTTCCTCGAGGACATCGGGCTCGATACCCGTGACCTCGGCGCGGTCAACAACCTCGGCTTGCCCTTCGGTGGCGTGATCAACGACAGCTCGACCGGCGGTAACGACATCGGTATCGTCGAGCAGGGTGACGTCTCGGACGTCGAGCTCGTCATGGGGCTCGATCGCTGGGCCGGTCGCGTGCAGCACATCCTCGACGGATTCACGGGTACGATCTCCGGTGACAACCTCACCGGTGGTGCCGGTATCGGTGGTGGAACGTTCCAGGCCACGTGGCTCGAGCCGTTCCAGGTCAACGTGATCCTGCGCGCCGTCCAGGAGAAGTCGGACGTCCGCCAGCTCACGGCTCCGGTCGTCACGGCGCACAACAACGAGCGCGTCTACGTCTCGGTCATTACGCAGCGCGCGTACATCGCCGACTACGAGCTCGTCTCGGGTGGTACCGGCTTCGCGATCATCGAGGTCGCCGACCCCGTCGTTCAGACCTTCCAGGAAGGTGTGATCCTCGACGTCGACCCGACGATCTCGCACGACAAGAAGTACATCACTCTCGACGTTCGCCCGACCCTCGCGACGCTGATCGGCGGCATCATCTCGACGATCAACATCAGCCTGGGTTCGTTCTCGAGCGTCGCGTTCCAGGTCCCGGTCGGTATCCCGCAGATCTCTCTGCAGCAGTCGTTCACCTCGGTGACGGTGCCGAACGGTGGAACGGTCCTCCTCGGTGGCTTCAAGAGCCTCGACGAGGGCAAGTTCAACTCGTTCTTGCCGATCATCGGTAACATTCCGATTCTCAAGAATCTGGCGCGTCGCAAGGCGACGATCTCGGAGAAGCGTAGCCTGGTCATCCTGGTTACGGCCCGTATCGTCGACCTGCGCCAGGAGGAGGAGCGCCGCTTCAACCCGCAGTAATTTCCGCGGCGTTGAAAACGTGCACCGCGCGCTCGGTTCGCGTGCCTGAGAGGCCCGTCAGTTCCGGAAACCCCGGATCTGGCGGGCCTTTTCTTCGTTCAGGGCCTGCGGAAGATCGGCTCTGTTCAGGAATTGTCCGGGGCTTCCGATATACTCATGGAGAAGCGCCATGACGACGACGGCATCCAAGCTGCAAGCGATCTTCTTCGACATCGACGACACCCTCTACTCGACGAGCGAGTTCGCCGAGGAGGCGAGGTCGGCGGCCGTCGACGCGATGGTCGCGGCCGGGCTTCACTGCCCGAAGGAGGAGATTCGCGAGGAGCTCGCCGAGGTCACCTCGGAGTTCGGCTCGAACTACGAGAACCACTTCGACCGCCTGCTCCTGCGCATGCCCAAGCGCCACTACAAGGGCATCAACCCGGCGCTCATCGTCGCGGCGGGCGTCATGGCGTACCACGAGACGAAGGCGCTGCGCCTCGCGCCGTACGAGGACGCGATCGAGGTGCTGCGGCTGCTCTCCTCGGAGACGGATCTCGTCCTCGGAATCATCACCGAGGGGATCGAGGTCAAGCAGGCCGAGAAGCTCGTGCGCATGCGCATCAACCAGTACGTCTCGCCGAGCGCGATCTTCATCTCGAACCAAGTCGGAATTTCGAAGCCGAACCCGAAGCTCTACCAACGCGCGTGCAGCGACCTCAACCTCAAGCCCGCACGGGCGATGTACGTCGGCGACAACCCGAAGCACGACATCGACCCGCCGAACGAGATCGGCATGATCGCCGTCCGCATGCGTCGCGCCGGGAAGTACTTCCATGACGAGAGCGAGACGCCGCCCGCTCGCGAGGTGCAGAACTTCTGGGATCTGCTCGACTACTTGCGCCAAGAGTTCGACGTCAAGGCCTGAGTTCGCGAGGAGATCGACCCTGTGACTGCGCCCGATCTGAGCATCGTCATTCCCGTCCTCAACGAGGAGGCGACGATCGACCAGCTTCACGCGAAGCTGCGCGAGGAGTTCGGGGCGGAGGCCGAGGTCATCTTCGTCGACGACGGCAGCACGGATGGCTCTGCCGAGATCCTGCGGCGGCTCGCGCGTGAGAACGCGACGACGCGCGTCCTTTCGTTCCGTCGCAATCACGGCAAATCGCAGGCGCTCGCGGTCGGCTTCGGTCGCGCGCGAGGTCGCGTCATCGCGACGCTCGACGGCGATCTTCAAGACCACCCGATCGAGCTGCCCAAGCTCGTGACGAAGCTCGACGAGGGCTTCGACGTCGTCGGAGGCTACCGCCACCGCCGCCGCGATGCGCTGATCAAGATCCTCAACTCGCGAGTTTTCAACTTTCTCGTCAGCCTCGTCTGCGGAAAGCGCTTCCGGGACGTCAACTGCGGCATGAAGGTCTTCCGTCGCGAGGTCGTCGACGATCTCGTCCTCGACGGCGGCTTCCACCGCTTCCTGCCCGTCTTGGCGCTGTGGCGCGGCTTCCGCGTCGCCGAAGCCGAGATCGATCATTTCCCGCGCGAGAACGGCAAGTCGCGCTACGGTCGCGGTCGCGGTATCCGCGGCATCGTCGATCTCGGCGTGATCTTCTTCCTGATGCGCTTCGGTGGACGTCCCGGTCGCTTCTTCCTCATCTTCGGGAGCTTCTTCGGCGCGATCGGGCTCGGCATCTCTATCTTCGTCGCCTGGCTCCGCCTGACGCAGGGTTCGATCCAGAGCCGCTTCCCGCTGATGGCGCTCGGGCTCGCGTGCCTCGTGATCGGCTTTCAGATGTTCACCCTCGGGCTCTTCGGCGAGCTGCTCGCGTACCACTTCCGTTCGCTCAAGTCGGCGCAGCCCCTCGTTCTCGAGGAGGAGGACGAGTCGTGAAGTGCCGCGTCCTCGTCCTGACGGCCGCGTACCCGAGTCCCTCGGAGCCGTACCGCGCGATCTTACTCGAGAATATCCATAGCGAGCGCGCCTAGAGCTCGGACGGCGGCTTCTCGTGTACGGTCGTGGCGCCGCGAGTTCACGCCGCGGATCCGTGCTCCGAGACACGCGCAGGAATCGACATCGAGCGCTTCGACTATCCGTCGGGGGGGAAGCGACTCAAGGAGCACGATCGGATTTCGTTCTTCGCGCTTCTCTGTTACCTCGTCCGCGCGTTCTTCTGCGTGCTCAAGACGGCTCGACGCGACGAGTACCAGGTCATCGTTTGCCACTGGATTCTTCCCTGCGCGCTCGTCGGCTCGATCGCGCGGCTCGTCCTCGGCATCCCGCTCGTCGCTTACGCGCACGGAACGGACGTCCGTCGATTCGTCGGCAAGTCTTCCCTCGCGACTCGG
>CAYZGY010000460.1:0-2884 GCA_964478085.1 uncultured Planctomycetia bacterium | reverse complement strand
GCGTACTGTCTCCCCCCGCTCCTGGGCGCGGGCGGTGCGCCCCTTCGCGCGCGGCCGCGGTCTTCGCGGTCAGCGGGGAGCTCGCCTCGACGATCCGCCGTCACCTCGCCGTGCGCGAGTCGAGGCTTCGCGTCCTTCCGATGGGCGTGTCGAACGATTTCGCGACGCGCGAGAGTGCTTCCGCCGACCGCACCGAGAGCCGAGAAGCGCTCGGGCTCGATGATGAGCACACGCACATTCTCTTCGTAGGGGACTTCACGGTCGAGAAGGGCGTTCGCGAGCTCCTCGGTGCGGGTGAGCTCATCGAGAAGCAGAACATCCCCGCGACGATCCACGTCGCCGGCGGCGGTCCACTCGAGAGCGAGCTCGAAGCGGCGCCCTCGATCGAGGTCCTCGGCGCCCTGCCGCCGGCGGAGCTCGCGCCTTGGTATCGCGCCTGCGATCTCTTCGTCTTTCCTTCGCACACCGAGGGCGCGCCGCTCGTCGTCATGGAGGCGCTCAGCTCCGGGCTGCCTGTCGTCTCGACGCGCGTCGGTGGCATTCCCGAGCTCGTCGAGGACGGTCGAACCGGCTTGCTCGTCGAGCCTGGCCACGTGCACACGATCGCCGAGGCGGCCGTTCGCTTGATCTCGAATCACGATCTGCGCGCGACGATGCGCGAGCGCCTCGTGAGGTCGATCGAGGACGGAAGCCTCGATCTCACGGTCGGACGGACGGCGCGCGAGTTTCGCGCGGTTCTCGACGACGTCCTCACAGGCGAGAGACGATGACCGTCGTGGACGCTGCCAGCCGCTACGATCAGTACTGGACGGAGCGCGACCTCGCACGCACGCGGGCGCGGAGCCGCGGACGTGCGGCGATCGCGTTCGATCTCTTGCGCGGCGTTCGATCCGCACGCGGCGAGGAGGTCTCTTCGGGGGAGCTGCTCGAGGTCGGCTGCGGCCCCGGTTTCGCGCTCGAGGTCTTCACCGAGGCCGGCTTCTCGGCGCGCGGTGTCGACGTCTCGAGTGAGGCCGCCCGACAAGCTGCCGATCGCGGCCTGCGAGTCGAGCGCGCCGACGTCGAGGCGGGCGATCTCGACGGACAGTGTTATGATCTCATCGCGGCCTTCGAGGTTCTCGAGCACCTCGTCGATCCGCTCACCGCGCTTCAGCGGCTGCATCGGCTCTTGAAGACCGGAGGACTCCTCCTGATCTCGCTGCCGAACGAGTTTCACGTCTTGCGTCGACTTTCGATCCTCATCGGGCGTCCCGGTTTCGGTGGCCACGAGGATCCGCATCTGCGGTACTTCGACGACTTCTCCGCGCGGCGCCTCTTCGAGGCGGCCGGCCTTCGCGTCCTGGCGCAGGCGAGCGATTCCGTCGTCCCCCCGCGTCGATCCTGGCTCCGAGCGATGACCCGACCCTTTCAAGTCGTCTTCCCGCGCCTCCTGTCGATCTCGAACGTCTACGTTCTCGAGGCCGTCCAGTCTGGTGAGCCTGCGACGGAAGGAGGTGCGGCGTGAATTCTGTCCTGCCCCTCTCGAGCGAGCGAGACCTGCCCGGTGGTCGTGTCGGCATCGCGCTCTTTCTCTTTCTCGTCGTGCTCGTCGCCGCGCTTCCCTACGTCGGAACGCTCGACGCACCCTTCGTCTTCGACGACACCAAGCTCGTTCGCGACAATGAGCTGATTCGCGTTTCGGGGAACGCGGCGCTTCCTCGTATCGCGAAGAGCTTCAACATCTTCTCGCGCGAGTGGGTCGACGCCGATCTGCGAGAGAACTATCGACCGCTGAGGTTCTTGAGCTACTGGATCGACTACCGGCTCTCGGTCGCTCTCCTCGACGAGTTTCATCCCGCCGACCCGCCGGTCTTCTTCTTCCACCTGCAGAATATCTTCTGGCACGCGCTCAACGCGATCCTCGTGTTTTTCCTGGGACGCCACTTCCTCGGGCGGGACACGGGCGGACTCATCGCGGCGCTGCTCTTCGCGTCGCACCCGCTCTTCACGGAGGCGGTGACCTACATCTCGTCGCGTCGCGACGTGATCTCGACGTTCTTCTTCCTCGCCGCCCTGCTCGTCTACGTGCGCATCCCCGCGACGAGCAAGCTGCCGATCTGGTGCGCGATCACGGCACCGCTCCTCTTCGCGCTCGGCTTCTTCGCGAAGGAGATGGTCGTGACGCTTCCAGCTCTCGTCCTCCTCGTCGATATCTTGCGTCGCCCGAAGCTCGACGCGAGCCGCGTCGCTTGTCACCTGGCGCTCTGGACTGTCGCAGGCATCTTCATCTACGCGACGATGACGACGCCGAACATGATTCGAGACGTTCCCGAAAGCGGCGAAGGGAGCGTCTTTCTGACGGCGTGTCGATACCTCGGTCGCTACTTCGGTCTCGTCGTCGCGCCGTTCTCGCTCAGCCTCGACTACTCGTTCGACGCGATCTCCCCGACGCGTTCGCTCGCCGATCCGTGGACGACGATCCCCGCGCTGCTCCTCGTTCTCGGGATGCTCGGCGCCTCGTTCTGGGCCTGGCGCACGAAGCGCGGGCTCGTCGCGCTCGGCCTCCTGTGGTTCGTCGGCGTACTCGTGCCGGTGCTGCAGTTCGTGCCGACGGCGGAGCGATTCGCAGAGCGCTTCGCCTACCTGCCCGCGCTCGGCCTCGTCTTCCTCGTGGCGGCCGTTTTCGCACGCGGCGTTCGCAAGGATCCGGTCTACGGCTCGGCGTTCGTCGGGCTCGTCGTCCTCGTCGCGATCGGTCTGACGGTTCGCCGCAACGCCGATTGGGACACGAAGCTCGGCATCTGGGGCGCGACCGTCGAGGCGCAGCCGATCTGCGCGCGTGCGCACAAGGCCTACGCGAACGCGCTCGTCGAGGACGGCAAGATGAAGCGCGCCGTCGAGGAGC
>CAYZGY010000459.1:0-6687 GCA_964478085.1 uncultured Planctomycetia bacterium | reverse complement strand
GCCCTTCGCCCAGGGCAACAACGGACGCGACCACAACCCGCAGGGCTTCAGCCTCTGGATGGCCGGCGGAGGCGTCCAAGGCGGTACGACCTACGGAGCTACCGACGAGTACGGTTACCGCGTCGTCGAGAACAAAATGACGTTCCACGACATCCACGCGAACATGCTGCATCTCCTCGGTATCGATCACACGCGCCTCACGGTCCGGTTCAGCGGTCGCGACATGCGTCTGACGGACGTGCACGGGCATATCATCCCGGAGATCGTCGGGACCTGATCGCCTGCCGAAAACCGGCCTTCGATGCATCCTCGGGAGGAAACGATGCGGAACGTGTGGATAGCCCTGGCTTGCTTCGTAACCGTCTCGACGACTCTCGAAGCCCGACCGGGTTGGCCGAAAGAGGTCCGGGACCTTCGCTATCTGTCGAACGCTGACGGAACGCTGCAGCCGACGCTCTACTACTCACCGAAGACCGACGGGCCTGTGCCGCTCCTCGTCGGACTCCATACTTGGAGTGGCGATTACCTGCAGACGAGCGCCAAGTACGGCGGCCCCTACGCCGCTTGGTGCATCGAGAAGGGCTGGGCTTTCATCGCGCCGAGCTTCCGCGGGCCGAACCGTCGGCCCGAAGCGTGCATGTCGGAACTCGCGGTCGAAGATGTTCTCAGCGCCGTTCAGTTCGTGCGCGGCCGACGTGCGGTCGACCCCGATCGCATCTACCTCATCGGCGTCTCCGGCGGCGGACACGCCGCACTCACCCTCGCGGGCCGACGCCCTGATCTTTGGGGTGGAGTCTCGGCTTGGGTCGGAATCTCCGACCTCACCGCGTGGCATGCCGAGTGCAAGAAGTCGGGCCGCAAGTATTGGCGCGATATCGAAGCGTCCTGTGGCGGCGCACCGGGCTCGAATGCGACGGTCGACCTCGAGTATCGACGACGCTCCCCGCTGACCTGGCTCGCGGCGGCGAAACGAGTCCCGCTCGACATCAACGCGGGTATCCGCGATGGCCACGATGGCTCCGTGCCGATCAGCCACACGCTGCACGCCTTCAACGCGATCGCCGAGGAGCGCCTCCGCGTCTCGGAGGCCGACATCGCGCACATGACCGCGAAGGCCGAAGTGCCGAAGCACCACCCGCGCGTCGTTCCCGACGCGAGCTACGGCAACCAGGAGCCGCTCTTCCGGCGAAACTCCGGTCACTCGCGCGTGACGATCTTCCGCGGCGGTCATGAAATCATCACGCCGGCGGCGCTCGAGTGGCTCGCGGCGCAGCGACGCCCGAAGGCGAAGGATCGACCGACGCGTCCGCTCGTCTCGACGAAGAAGCAGCTCCTCGTCGACGAGACACTCTTCGCGAGCTCGAAGAACGTCTCCCGCACTCTCGGCCGGCCGAAGAAGCACGGCGTCGTGCTCGAGCCGAGTCTCGAAGACGACTTCATTCCGCCCGTCGGTAAGCGTGGACACGCCGGGTACGACCGCGACCTCAAGGATGGCAAGGCGCCCGACGGCTCCCGCATCGCCCTCGACTTCGGCTACTACCTCACGGTGATCCGGAACGAGCCCGCGAAGAAGTACCAGATGTGGTTCATGGTCTGGCGTGGGTCGGGAGTCGGCTACGCCGAGTCGACGGACGGCATCACGTGGACGCGCCCGCTCGTCGGCCTGCCGACCGAAGCCTCACCGGGCAAGACGAACACCGTCCACCGCGGTCAGGGCTTCAGCTGCTCGCTCGACCCGACCGTCCCGTGGAACGCTCCCGACAAGTTCAAGGCCGCCTCCGATCTCGGCGAGGACGGATTCGGCGGACCGCGCTCCTGCGTCGGCACGAGCTACAGCGCCGACGGGATCCATTGGAAACACTACAACGACGGTAAGCGCGTCTCCCACCGAGCTGCCGACACGCACAATCAGATCCTCTGGGATCCGATCCGAGCAAGGTACCTGCTCGTCACACGCACCGACCTCGGCGCCGGCGGAGGCGCGGGAGAGAGCCGCTCGACTCGCATCATGGAGCACTCGCGCGGCAACGACCTTCTCGAGCACCCGGCCGCGTGGGATATGGTCGTCGACAAGATCATCGTCGACGATCCACTCCGCGAGAAGGTCAAGTGGAGCGACAAGGTTCCGCGCCTCCAGCTCAATGGCATGACCGTTTGGATCCACGAGGGCGTTTACTTCGCGCTCTTCGACGTCTACACGATGGATCAGTACGAGTTCTTCCCGGGCTTCGACTACGAGAAGCGCCACGATACGGACATCATGGACTTCTGCATCGGCTCGAGCCGCGACGGCGTTAGCTTCGATCGCAGCTGGATCCACGCGCGAAAAGCCTTCGTGCCACGCGGCCCGAACGGCAACTTCGACAAGGACGGCGTGAAGCCTCCCTCGTCGATCCTCACCATCGGCGACGAGCACTGGATCTACTACGCGGGCATGAACGAGCGCCACTACAGTCAGGGCCGACATCTTCGCATCGGGCTCGCGAAGCTCCCGCGCGACCGGCTCATCGGCTATCGCGCCGGCGAGACGGCCGGGGAGATCGTCACGAAACCGCTCCGCGTCGAGGGATCGAAGCTCGAGATCAATGTCGAGGCGCCGAAAGGCGAGATCTCGATCGAAGTGCTCGATGAAGATGGCGAGCCGATCGCGGGATTTGCGAAGGCGGACGGTGGCAACGCAAAGTCGGTCGACGAGATCCGCTGGACACCCTCGTGGAAGGACGCGAAGGACCTCTCGTCGCTACTTGGCCGCCGCGTGCGCCTTCGCTTCGGGCTGCGAGACGCCAGCGTCTTCGCCTTTCACATCCGCTGAGAAGGTGTCTGGAGGCGGTCGCGGGCTTGGCGAGTGCGAGATGCTCTCCGCCCCAAGAATCGAAGGGCGCGAGAGCCGAAAGGGGAATGGAGAACAGGAGCGCGAGCGTCGTCGATTGAGTCAGGAACCGGTAGCGACGATAACGGTGCGGGCGTCGAGCGAGCTTCTCGAGGAGCTTGGTACGGATCTTGTTCAGCATAGCTGCCGATCTGCTACAGCAAATGCGGGGCCCACGCAGATCCACGAATCTCGCGCGCTCGAAGCTCGAAACCCGGGAAGATTCCGCGATCGAGGTGAATGATTTCACGATCCGCTCCGAAAACGACCACCGGCTCATTCATTTGACAGGATCAAGACTCGTTGTAAGCTCCCGCTTTCGCCCCTTCGATTCCCCGATTCTCCAGGAAGGAGGCCCCCTATGTCCGACCTCCACGAACTCCACGCCCCCTTGTCCGCGCCTGCTGAGCCCTTCGAAGGGTCTCCGTTTCAGGCGCACGGTTGAACCAGAGTGTGAATTCCTGGGAGAATTCGACTTTATGAGACCCGATCGAAAGACGCTGCAGCTCTGTCGGCAGGTCGAGCGTGCGCTCCATCTCGCGTTCGCCGACGCGTACCAGGACGAGATCCTGCAGCAGGTCGCCGTCACGTCCGTTGCCCCGGCGCCGGATAGCCGGCACCTCGCCGTTCTCGTCGAGCCCGTCGACCCGAAGTCGACGCTCACGGCGGAAGAGGTCTTGCCGACGCTCTTCGCAGCATCACCGTACCTGCGGAACGAGATCGCGAACGCGATCAATCGTCGCAAGACGCCCGAGCTGAGCTACCAGTTCCGTTCGCCTCTCGAAGCGACCCGCGATTCTTCTGAAAGAGGGCTTCGGGGCAGTCCGGCGGATGACGACGAATCCTGAGCTCACTCTCCGTGAGTGGCTCGCGGCAGAACCGTTCACGCTGTCTCTGTCCGCGGGCTTCTTCGGCTTCTTCGCGCACTGCGGTGTCCTCACCGCGCTCGTCGAGGCCGATCTGATTCCGAAACGAGCCTCCGGCGCCAGTGCCGGAGCGCTCGTTTCGGGATTCTTCGCCGCGGGCATGACGACGGAGGAGATGCAGGAGCGCGTCTTCGCGCTGCGCAAGAGCGACTTCTGGGACCCCGGCATCGGCTTCGGGCTTCTGCGCGGGAGAAAGTTCCGTGCGCTCCTCGAGGAGTCGCTCCCCGTCGAGCGTTTCGAGGATTGTCGCGTCCCGCTCGCGATCTCGACCTTCGACGTCCTCCGACGACGCACGCGAGTTTTCGACGCAGGTCCTCTCGCTCCTGCGATCCAAGCTTCGTGCTCGCTGCCCTTCCTGTTTCAGCCCGTCTGGATCGGTCGTCGCCCGTTCCTCGACGGCGGCGTGCGCGACCGCCCCGCGCTCGACGGGGTGCCGGCCGGTGAACGCGTCCTCCACCATCATCTCATCTCGCGACGCGAGCGGGAGCGCCGTAAGAGCTCGCCGCCGACGCGAGACAACATGACGACGCTGATCCTCGTCGGATTGCCGCGCGTCCACCCCGATCACCTCGCCCGCGGACCGACGGCCTTTGAGACCGCACGCGGTGCGAGGCGGCGTGCCCCCGATCGCCCCACGACCCAGGGACTCAGCGAGATCGATCTCGATGCCGACTGACCTCGCCGGTTACCGACCAGTTACGCGCGAACGGCTCGCTAGCGTGATGAAAGATAGCAGGAGGCAGCCACATGTCCCGCGCCAACTTTCACCGACGACTCACCGTCAAGCGCTTCGCGATCCTCGCCGGACTACTCGCGTTCACGTGTATCGATGCCTTCGAATGAATTCGGCCTACCGACGACCTCGTCAACGCGTGCGCCGAGCCTCGAGCGCTGGACAGAAGCCGACTCACCCCGAAAGCAGGTCGCCTTCGTCCGGCGACTTCACGACTCGTTTCGCGCACAGTTCTTCCCGGTTCACTCGAGCGGAGTAGAGTCGGGCGCCCCGCTCCGCGGAGTCGAATATCACTAGATCTCGACGTCTGGGCCGGAACTCCTTCCGCGCGCGGTCATGTCGGTCGAGCTCATCAGCACGACGCTGCGAAAGACGACCAAGGTCTACCTCAAACGCCACGAAAGCGGGCGAGACCCACTACCGTCGCCTGGTGCGCGCGCACGAGCAATTCGTCGAGCGACTCGTCATGGCCGCGGGCTTCGGTGTGTTCCGAACCGAACCGACGAAGGACACGCCGCACACCCTCTTCACGCGAAATGGCCCGGCACCCCGCGACTCTTCACGAGGGAAAGAACCTGGTCCTCGGCGGAACGGCGGCCGAGCCGCGAGGCCTCGGTGCGATTCGAGCCCGGGCCGAGTGCATCCGCTGCCACGAGGCGAAGGTCGGAGACGTCCTCGGAGCTTTCACCTACGATCTCGAGCCCATGCTCGGTCCGAAAATCGACGTCGCGACAGACGAAGGCACGATCAAGACCGCGTCGAACGTCAGTCAGCGATAAAGTCGTCGACGTCTCCGCCCGACGCACCGTCGGCGTCGATCCACGAGTCGAGCACGACGCCATTCACCGGATCGGATAGCAGCTCGATCAAGGTGCGTCCGAGAGGTCCCGAGAAGTTCGGGTCGGTCGAACCGTCACGAAGATTCGGGCCCGATCCCGGATCGAGCATCTGGTGCGTGTTCGATCCGTTCGAGACTCCCGTCGGCTCGACGATCTTGTCGAGGTTGTACATGACGTTCAGGTCGAGCGGATCAAAATTGTCCGCCGGCGCCTGGAAGTTGCAGTCGAAGCGCTCGGTGTCGGCGTCGAGGGGATTCGTCGGGCAACCGTTCTCGTCGAAGAGGAAGAGACCGGTTCCGAGACCAGCGACCATGTGCACGAAGAACGGCGAGTTGAGCTGGTTGCTCGGGTTCTGCCCGATGTGCGTCTTGAGGAGATCGTAGTCGAGCGATCCGAAGTCGTTGTTCGCGATCGCGGTGCGGAAATCGTCGTACTGCGTGCCGAAGTTGTCGAGCGCGTCGGTCGTCAGGTGACACGCGACACAGTAACGCGGTCCTTCGTTCTCGGCGTTGACCTTGCCGCGGATCGAGTGCGGCATCATCGTATTGTGGCTGAGCGCCGGGTGGATGTTCTTGTTCCCTCCGGGGTTGTTTCCGCCGCCATTGCGATCGGTGAACGCGAAAGTCTTCGAGAACTCGCCGTTGCGATCCCGCCACTGGAAGAACGTCGTCGTGTTCGACGTGATCGGCGCGACTTTGTTGTGCGTGTCGACACCGAGCTGGAACGGAAGCGGGCTCTGGTAGACGAAGTCGGCGTTGCGCTCACGGAAGACGATGCGCTCGCCCGTGATATTGCTGAAGTTGTTGCCGCCGTTGTACTCGCCCTTGAGGTGACAACCCGTGCACGTGTTCGTCCACGACGCGTGGCATGAGACGCAGCTCATGTTGTCCGAGTGGCTGAAGCCCGGCGTGACGCCGCCCGTCTGATGGGGACCGAGCCCCGTGTTCGAATCGCCGTCGGCTCGTCCCATCGCGTAGGAGGCCTTGACGCTGTAGACGGGGTCGTTCGTGAACGGATCGACCTTGCCGTTGTCGACGACGGTGTCGCGCGTCTGCGGAATGTAGTGACGATTTCCGGTGAGACGGCTCGTGAGGTAGTAGTTGCCGTCCGCCTCGAGCGTGACGTGCTTCATCGGATTGCCCTCCGAGTCGACTCCGATCGTCGCGTTCGTACCCGCGTAGGTGATCCCCGCGACGACGTTCGCGTAGGCGTCGATCGAGCCGTGGCAGTCTTCGCAGCGAATCGCGACAGCCTGCTCCGGACGACTGAGTATCGGGCTGTTGCCCGGATCACCGCCCGTTCCTCCATGGAGGTCGTGCG
>CAYZGY010000458.1:6405-6711 GCA_964478085.1 uncultured Planctomycetia bacterium | reverse complement strand
CGGCTCACGACCCTGGGGGTCTTCTACTACCGCGGCCATCTCGTCTCGTTCGGGCTCCACGGCACGATCCAGGCGTATCGCAGGTGTATCGACGAAGCCACTGACGAGGAGCGCGCACTTCCGCCCTACCGCGACCTCGCGATCATCATCGACGAAGAGTTCCGTCGCGGAGACAAGAACCTCGACCCACACTCGGAGATCACGCTTCGATTCCGCAAGCTCTCGCAGATCTACGCTGGCCCGCGCATCGAGGATGGCGACGCGTTCGAGATCGGGGGCGTGGCGCTGCGGTTCGTGGACCACAGC
>CAYZGY010000458.1:4061-6395 GCA_964478085.1 uncultured Planctomycetia bacterium | reverse complement strand
ACAGCCGAATCGACAGACCGCTTTCGGCTCGAGACAGGCTTCCTTCGAGATGCACGCTACTTCGACGTCGCCGCGAAGGTCGAGGTTCCGCTCGGTGTCATCGAGACGCAGCTCGCAGCCGGAGATCTCTCGGGCCGCATCGGAGCGATCGAGCCCTTTCTGCTGACCGCAGCCCAATCGAGTGTTCTGCGTGCGTTTTGCGACGACGTCAAACGCCTCGGCGAGTTCGATGCGTTCTCTTCCTCCGGCTCGGAAAAGTTCGGCGGAAAGAGCGAGACTGACTCGCGACGACAACGAAGCTGGGTCGCACCGGCCGGGATCATCTGGGGAACGCGCTACCAGGAGGAGAGCGAGCTCGATCGAAGCCTCGTCACGCTCGTCGTCACGTACCCCGGTCCGCGTCGAGGTGAGATCGACAGGCCGACCTCGAGCTGGTTCGAGTATCCCGAGAGACCATCGGACGAGCCGCTCGTCACCCGCATGACAGGACGCGAAGGAACTGCGGTCTTTCGTCGCCCCGACCCGAAGCGCGAAGACGAGACTACCGCCACGCGGCTCGCCGGCCTCGTCGCACGTACGGTACAGTCCGCGTTCGGCTTCGACCGCCCTCCCGAGGTTCACACGGTTCTTTTCCCGATCGAGTCCTTCCGCGGCTGCCGTTTCACTCTACGCACGCCGCTCGGTCGAGGAGTCGCGGTCGGCATCCCGGCGGTCGACGGCCGCATCGACGAACGTCATGCCGCGACCTTCGCGTGGCTACTCACTCACGAGCTCACGGAAGGCCTTCTGATGTTCCCGTACCTCGGCGCCGATTGCCGACTCTACCGGAACGATCGGCGCAATCGCTGGATCGGGGACGGCGCCGCCGAGTTTCTCGCGACGCGTGTGTGCGACCTCGCACGACGAGAAGGAATTTCGCTCCCACCGCCGCACAACGACGTCCTTCGTATCGGCTCGTCCCTTCGTCGCGGCCGCTCCTCGGTCTCTCTGTCCGACTGGCGGGTGATTCTGACTCGCAACGACGCGAGCGATCGCGAAGTTCGTCAAAGCGCGATCGAGCAGGATCCGCGTACGCGTTTTCTTCGCTATGTTGCCGCCGAGTACCTCTTCGACACGTGGCACGACCACGCCAGTCAACGACTGAGCGAGGACGCCTTTCCGCTCTTCGTCCGTTGGCTGCGACAGTTCGAGAACGGCCCCACGTACGAGGAGCTAACTTCGTGGCTCTCGAAGACGAGCGGTCTCGATGTCGCCGAGCTCGCCGAGTCGGTAAACTTGAAGGCAGTACTTCGCTACCACGTCGATAAGTGGCGCGCGATGGGCTGGCCGCTTCCGGCGAGAGCCTTGCCGGAGCTGTAAGCCCCTTCCGTCGAGAAGCGTCGACAGGATCCGACAATTCGAGAATCCTCGGCGCCTCGGCGAATGTGATCTACTGAACTTCGAGGGGCGTCTGTGTCAAAGACGTCTCTGATCCAGACTGAGGGTTCCCAACGCGGTCGTGTCATGAAAGCAACGCATTTGATTCGTGCGTGCGCGCTTGTCGCACTAGTTGTTTCGTTCCTCGCTTCGGAAGGCTTCGCGCAAACCGCGCTCGTCCGCGAAGGGCAGGAGTGGTCCTTCTTCCGAGGATTGTCCGAACCGCCTGCCGAGTGGAAAGATCTCGAGTTCGACGTCATCGGGAACAATTGGGACAGCGGCCCGACGGGCATCGGCTACGGCGACGACGACGACGCGACGATCCTCGACGACATGCAGGGGAGCTACTCGTCCGTCTACCTGCGCATCCGCTTCAACGTTCCGGATGAGCTCGACGGTGGCCGCTTCGTCCTTCGCGCACGATGGGACGACAGCTTCGTCGCGTACGTCGACGGCGAGGAGATCGCTCGTCGCGGCGTCGACGGCTCGCCACCGACCTTCGATACGCTCGCGTTCGAGCAGCACGAGATCACCGGCGCCGGATTTGACGAGGACTTCCTGCTCTCGGGCGCGATGCGCGCGCTCGAGTCCGGCCCGCACGTTCTCGCGGTCCAAGTTCACAACGCGACTCTCGATTCGAGCGATCTTTCGTTTTCCTGCGAGCTCATCGGCGCGCCGTTTATCGCCACACACGTCGACCCGGCCTTCGGACCCGTCGACGGCGGCAACGAGGTTCGCATCGTCGGCTCGGGCTTCGACATCAACGACACTCCGACCGTGCATTTCGGCGACGAGGCTTCGACCGACGTCGGCGTCGCGAGCACCTTCCTCATCGTCCAGGTTCCACCGGCCGCGCAGGGTGGCACGGTCGACGTGACGATCGAGGCCACGCGCGGTCGCTTCGTCCTCGAAAACCCC
>CAYZGY010000458.1:2412-4051 GCA_964478085.1 uncultured Planctomycetia bacterium | reverse complement strand
CGCGAGACGGCCAGCTTGATCGGCGAACGGTAGATGGGGCGGGCGGCGGCCAGACCGGACTCCTCTTCGACGGTGGAGAATTCGCCCAAGCGACGGGCTTCGCCGAAACTCTCGAAGAGGGCACGATCGAGGCCTGGTTCAACTGGTCGGGCGGCGGGTTTCTCGGAGGCATCTTCCGCACGACGCTCATCTCGTTTCAAGCGCCGGGTGGGGGGGACGCCTTCCGCCTCGAGATCCGTGGAGACGGACTCCGCGCGAGCACGACGGTCGACGGCGAGACGGTCGAGCTCCTCGGTCCTGCCGACGTCTCGACGAACACTTGGCACCACATCGCCTACGCCTTCTCGGTCAACGGCCGCGCGCTCTACTTCAACGGTCAGCTCGTCGGCCAGGACAACTTCACGTTCGAGCACATCGACGTCGACTTGATCCGTATCGGACACGCGTCGGAGCAGGCGCTCAACTTCTCGGGAATCATCGAGTCCGCGGCGATCTACCCCTTCGAGCGACGCGCCGTTGAGATCCGTCAGGAGCGATTCACGCCGCTGACGGAGCGCGACGACCTCTTCGCGGCCTGGCCGCTCGCCGAAGGCGCCGGTGACACGTCGGCCGACGTCGGCGAGGGCGACTTCGAGCTCACGCTCGGATCTGGATTCGGTCCCGACGACGACGATCCCGAGTGGGTCGCCATCGAGGACTTCCCGACACTCGCGATCTCGTCGATGGACCCGCCGCGCGGCTCGATCGACGGTGGCGAGGAGATCAGCATCTTCGGCGGTGGCTTCCCGACGACGGGTGAGACGACCGTCCTCTTCGGAAACGTCGCCTCTCCCGAGGTCGAGGTCGTGAGCTCGTCACAGATTCGCGCGACGACGCCGCCGTCCGAGTTCTTCCGCAGGGTCTCGGTCACCGTCGAGACGCGCCGCGGCAGCTTCACGCTCGAGAACGCGTTCACCTACCAGCCGGGCGCGGTCTACCCGCTCGTCGAGGAGGGCGACATCTGGCACTACCACGTGCCAGAGTTCGCCGTCGCCGAGGACTGGACCTCGCCCGCCTTCGACCCGGACGCGAGCGGCTGGCAGAGTGGCCCGAGCGGTCTCGGCTACGGTGACGACGACGATGCCACGATCGTCGACAACCTCGAGAACCTCAACGTGACGCTCTACGCCCGCACGGAGTTCGAGCTCTCGGGCGACGGCAGCAAGGTCAACTTCTTGAGACTCCGCATCCGTTACGACGACGGCTGCGTCGCGTACCTCAACGGTGTCGAGATCGCGCGTCGCAATGTCGACGGTAACCCGCCGGCGTTCGACGAGCCCGCGTCGGATCTTCACGAGATTACGGGAGGCGAAGGCGTCTTCGACGAGGCGATCGACGTCTCGACACGCACGCGGCAACTCCGCGCCGGCAAGAACGTGCTCGCGATCGAGGTTCACAACAATTCCATCGACTCGAGCGATCTCTCGCTCTCGGCAGAGCTCGAGTACTCTGCGCCGGGCAGGACGTTCGTGCGCGGCGACGTCGACAACAACGGTCGTCACGACGTCACCGACGCCGAGCTGATCATGCTCGACATCATCGGGCAGACCTCGATCCACTGCCGCGCAGCCGGCGACGTCAACAACGACGGTCGCACAGC
>CAYZGY010000458.1:0-2394 GCA_964478085.1 uncultured Planctomycetia bacterium | reverse complement strand
GACGATCTCGTCTTCTTGCTCGAGTATGTCTTCCGTCAAGGCCCACTGCCCGCCGCGCCTTTGTTCGCCGCCGGCCCGGACCTCGACGCGGACGCACTGGATTGCGGCAACACGCAACCATAGTCCCGCACCCCGCACCCCGCACCCCGCGTCCCGCACCCCGCGTCCCGCGTCCCGCGTCCCGCGTCCCGCACCCCGCTCGTCTTCTCTTCTTCCGAAATCAAGCTCGAGCCTCGCGGCGGGTCGCCGCGACGTGATGTCATCTCGACAATCGGCTACCATCGGCACAGGTCATCACCTTTCGCCCAGGCCCAATCCTCAATACCCATGCGGGACATCCGAGTCGGTGTAGCTCAGTTCGAGGCGCGTGATCGAGACAAGGAATCGAACCTTGCGCGGATCGACGAGCTCACCGGCCGCGCCGCGTCGCAAGGCGCGGAGGTGGTCAGCTTTCACGAGTGCTGCGTCCCGGGCTACACGTTTCTCATGCGTCTCGGACGCGAGGAGCTCACCGCTCTCGCCGAGCCGGTCCCGGGTGGTCCGACGATCGCCGCGCTCGAAGGCATCGCGACGAAATACGGTGTCGTGGTCGCCGCAGGACTCGTCGAGGTCGAGGATGGGGAGATCTTCAACACTTACGCGGTCGTCTCGGCAGACGGCCTCGTCGCGAAGTTCCGCAAGATACATCCTTTCGTCAGCAAGTTCTTCAGCCCCGGGAACGAGTACTGCGTCTTCGATCTGCTCGGTTGCCGCTGGGGCATCCTGATCTGCTACGACAACAACCTGCCCGAGAACGTACGGTGCACGGCGCTCGAAGGTGCGGAGATCATCTTCATGCCGCACGTGACCTGCGGGCTCGACTCGCCGATGCCGGGACGCGGGCGCATCGCACCCGAGCTCTGGGAGAATCGCGAGAAGGACCCCGTACCACTACGGCTCGAGTTTCAAGGCCCGAAGGCGCGCGGTTGGCTGATGCGCTGGCTGCCGACGCGCGCGTACGAGAACGGGATCTACGCGCTCTTCACGAACATGATCGGCGTCGATCACGACACGATCAAGAACGGCGCGTCGATGATTCTCGACCCCTACGGCGAAGTCGTCGCGGAATGCACCGCGCTCGGAGACGAGGTCGTCGTCGGGTGGCTCGAGGCGAGCCGCATGGAGAACGCGTCCGGGCGTCGATATCTCCGCGCTCGACGCACGGAGCTCTACGGCTCCCTCGTCGCTCCCCCTGCCGACGGCGAAGCGCCGGTCACCCTTCCGGGTTGGACTCTCGAGCGTCCGAGCGACCCCTGAGGAAACCAGGCTTTTTCGGCCCTTTCTCCGCTGCCTTGACAGCCGGTCCCCCCTCTCCGATGATCATTCGCTTCGGCCCTGGCGAATCGACGGGGCCCCTCCTTCCCCGACCTGCCTCAAGCGGAGAACACTCGTGAAGATAGTGGTCATCGGACTGATCGTCCTTTTGGCGATCGTTCACCATGATTTCTGGTGGTGGGATGCGAAAGAGCCTCTGGTCTTTGGCTTCATTCCGATCGGACTTGCTTGGCACGCGTTCATCTCGATCGCGGCCGGCATCGTCGGCGCCATCGCGGTGAAGTACTGTTGGCCCGAGCATCTCGACGAGGAGCACGCGGATGAGGAAGGAGGCGCGGAATGACCTTCGGAATCATCCTTTCCTACCTGAGCTTGCTGCTCTTCCTCGGACTGTTTGCAGGACGTCTTTTCAAACGGACATCGGGAGACTTCTTCCTGGCGAGTCGCGGCATCGGCCCCTTCATGCTGCTGATGTCGATCTTCGGAACGACGATGACGGCGTTCGCCCTCATCGGAAGTACGGGGAAGACGTTCGATCGCGGTATCGGCGTCTACGGACTGATGGCATCGTGGTCGGGCATCGTCCACGCGAGCATCTTCTTTCTTGTTGGCGCGAAGGTCTGGGCGCTCGGAAAGAAGCACGGGTACGTCACGCAGCTCTCGTACTTCCGCGATCGGTACAAGTCTGACACGCTCGTGCTGTGTCTCTTCCCGCTGCTCGTTCTCTTCGTGATGCTCTACATCCTGATGGGCGTCATCGGCTCGGGACGATTCATCCAAAACATCACGCCCGAGACTTTCGCGATGAAGGATCACGTCACCGTCGTCGAGGCGCCAAAGCCGGCGGACCTCGCGATTCCGGAGACGTGGAAGGAGAGGCTGTCCTACGACGATGCAAAGAGCGCGTTCGTGGTCAAAGGCTCACTCCATCCGAAACGCTTCGGGCTCTTCCGCAAGTTCAGCAAGGAGCCCGGCTGGACACACCCGAAGACCGGAACCGCGAGAGAGATCGTCGACGCCGCCCCGCGAGGTGCGGTGACCATCCCGTACGGCATGGCAATCATCTGTGTCGTCGTACTC
>CAYZGY010000457.1:0-6720 GCA_964478085.1 uncultured Planctomycetia bacterium | reverse complement strand
TAAGAGCGACCCACCGGAGAGAATACCTGCCTCATGAGCGATTCCGACGAAAAGAAGACCGACGCCCCCGAAGACGATAAGAGCTCGCCGGGCGGCGGCAAGCCGCCGAAGAGTGTCGAGGACGTCCAACGAGAGCTTCAAGATTTCATCCGCGACAAGTTCGGCGGCGACGTGGTGACTTTTCCCGTCGGCTCGAACCCCTTCGGCGATTCGCCGTTCGGTGATCAGGTCTCCGGCGCTGGGTCGGACGGCGCTGGGTCGGACGGCGCTGGGTCGGACGGCGCTGGGTCGGACGGAACGGCCGAGGATTCGGCGGCCGATGAAGACGAGCTCGAGCTTCCGAGTGACGTGCTCAGTTTCGACATGACGCCACGGCAGGTCAAGGCGTACCTCGATCGCTACGTCATCGGTCAGGATGACGCGAAGCGTACGCTCTCCGTCGCGATCTGCGATCACTACAACCACGTGCGGCGATCTGTCGGGGAGCAGAGGGCCGTCGTCGAAGGTGAAAAGGCGTCCGACGCAGGCAGCGAGGGCTCTCCAGTCGGAGCTCCTGGCTCCCCCGGAAGCGTCGAGTACGTCAAGCAGAACGTCATTCTCCTCGGCCCGACGGGTGTCGGTAAGACCTACCTCGTCCGCATTCTCGCGCAGCTGATCGGTGTTCCCTTCGTCAAGGCGGACGTCACGAAGTTCTCGGAGACCGGCTACGTCGGTGGCGACGTCGACGATCTCGTCCGCGAGCTCGTCCGTGCGGCGGACGGAAATGCGCGCCTAGCGTCGCACGGGATCATCTTTCTCGACGAGATCGACAAGATCGCCAGCGCGCAAAACGCCAACGGGCGCGATCCGAGCGGTCGCGGCGTCCAGGTCGGCCTGCTCAAGCTGATGGAGGAGACCGAGGTCGGGTTGCGCAATCCGATGGACTTCTCCGCGCAGTTCCAGGACATGTTCCAGTCGCGCGGCGGCAAGGGTGGTGGTGCGAGCACGATCAACACGAAGCACATCCTCTTTGTCGTCAGTGGCGCGTTCTCGGGGATCGACGAGATCATCGAGAAGCGTCTCAGTGAGCGAAACGTCGGCTTCGCGGCGGCGCTCGCGTCAGCCGGCGACGGGGCGACGACCAATTCCGCGCTTCTCGCCAATGCGACGACGAAGGATTTCGTCGACTTCGGGTTCGAGCCCGAGTTCATCGGCCGACTGCCCGTTCGCGTCGCTCTCGACGAGCTCGAGGCGGACGATCTCTACCGCATCCTGACGACTTCCGAAGGCTCGATTCTGCGCCAGTACCGCCAGAATTTCGCGGACTACGGCATCGAGATCGCGTTCGACGAGAAGGCCCTTCGCGACGTAGCGCTGCTCGCTGCCGAGGAGAAGACGGGCGCCCGCGGTCTCATGAGCGTCCTCGAGCGCTCGCTGCGCGAGTTCAAGTTCTACCTCCCCGGTGGCTCGGTCAAACGGCTCGCGATGACCCCCGAAATCGTCGCGAACCCGAAGGGGGCCCTCGATCGCCTGAAGGGCGACGCCCAGACGGCCGAGAGCGAGTACTGGCGCGCCGTCGTGCGAGAGTTCGAGTTCGCATTCGCGAGACGTCACGGTGTCAAGCTCGACCTCGACGACGACTCGGTCGGCATGGCGGTCACGCTCGCCGGCGAGACGGGAGTGACCGTCAACGAGTACCTCTGGTCGACCTTCGAGGAACACGTCGACTTTCTGCGACGTATCTGCGAGGACAGCGGACGAACGGAGCTGCCCGTGACGCCCCAGGTTTTGAGCAAGCCGGGCTCTGGCGTCGACGTCTGGTTAGCCCAGTAGGCGGTGTTAGCCAAGTAGACCGCCTCCCGGCCGGGCTCGTTGGCCACTTCCGCGAAAGCATCTTAGACTTACCGGTCATTCTCCTGCGAGGGAGCGCAGGGGATACCGTGGTCGTCTTCACCGGGCAGAAGAGTCATGAGCTTTCAAGGGGAGATCGCATCGCTGCCGCTCAGCGATGTTGTCCAAAACTTGGTCGCGAATCGGAAGTCGGGCACGTTGACGATTCGCACGCGCACTCTCGAGTGCTTTCTCCAGTTCGAAGGAGGCGCGATCGTCTCGTACGCCGACGATCGGGGTCAGGAGTTCTCGAGCTGGCTCGTCGAGAAGGGAATCGTCTCTCCTGAGGGAGCCGACGAGGCGAATCGTCGCCAACGTCGCTCGAAGAAGCTCGGCTTCGGCCAAGCTCTCTCTCGTATGGGTGCTCTCGAACTCGAGGAGTACTGCGAGCATCTTCGCCACTGGGCGAACGATCTTCTCTGTGAAGCGTTGATGATCGACGAGGGTTCCTTCGAGTTCTGCGAGGGGCTTCTCGGAGGAGCGCTCGCCAACGAGGAGATGCGGGCTCTCGACGTTCGATTCGTCGCGCAAAACGTGCTGATGGAAGCTGCGCGTCGCTCGGACGATTGGGAGAACATCCGACGGCACTTGCCGTCGGAAGACGAGATCTACTTCGTCTCGCAGAAGCACCGAGACGCGTTCGCCAGCGAGGTTGAAGACGAGATCACGCTCGAGGCGCTCCCTCTCCTCGACGGGACCCGCACGCTGCGACAGGTTCTCTCACAGCTCCCCTACTCGCGCTTCGACGGCTCCCGCTGCCTCGCGAATCTCATCGCCGAGAAGTTCGCTCGTCGCGTCGACTCCGAGCAGGTGCTCGAGCAGAGCGGCACGCAGCTCGAGCCCAAGGAGGCCATCACGTGTCTCGAGGTCGTCCTCGAGCGTGAGCCCAACCACCGGAGCGTCCTGGCGCGACTCGCGTCGCTCTACGAGAAGGTCGGAGAGCACGACCAAGCCGCGAAGAACCTCAAGATCCTCGCGACCTCGCTCGCCGAGGACGGGGAGAGCTCCGAGGCTCTCGTCCATCTCGAAAAGTCACTCGAGCTCAACCCGCGAGACCTTCCCGCCTGGCAGCGCGCCTGGAAGTGTCACGTCGCGTCCGGGGACGACGGCGATATCCTCACTTTCGGTCGTCGCTACCTCGCGCACTTTCGCGAGCTCGGCGTCGTCGAGCTCGTGCGGGAGCGCGCGGCCGACTTGGTCACCCGCTTCCCGACGGAATTCGACCTCCACACGGAGCTCGCCGAGGCCCGCTTCGCTCTCGGTGAGCAGGAGAGCGCGATCGAAGGACTCTTCGAGTGTGCCGACGAGCTCCTCTGTCGGGATCGATTCGACGAGGCCGAGGCGGCCTTCGTCCAGATCCTCAAGTTCGACCATCAGAACGAGAAGGCTCAACGTCTCTGCGAGGAGATCCGCTCCGGCAAGGCGGCCAAGCGGAAGCTGTTCTTTCGCAAGCTGCGCCGCGATCTCGGAGTCGCCGCCGCGCTGATGCTCTGCTTCTGGGTCATCTTGCGGGAGGTGCGCGTCCAGGGAGCACTCTTGGACGCTGCCGAGACGGCCCTCCTCGAGACGACCCCCGCGGCTCGCGAGGAGGTCGCCCAGCGGACGATCGAGACCATCCAGGACAAGTACCCGCTCAGCTTCACGGCGCACTTCCGCGGCGACGCGCTGCTCCAATCGCTCACCTTCCGGGAGTCTCGGGTCGAGATCGATCTCGAGCCGACGAGCGCCGAGATCGACGAGATGCTGCTCTCACCCCCTCCGTCGCTCTTGATCGAGGAGAATTCGGGCGCGGATGAAACCGGGCGTTAGGACTCTCGGGTCGGTCCTACCGTGGCACGACCCACGACGGTATGATGCCGCGCAAATGACAGAGCTACCCGACATCGTCTCGATCCGTCAGCTGTCCGAATACCACCGAGAGACCATCCCCGAGGATTACCTCGACGAGATGGGCCACATGAACGTGAGGTGGTACATCGCCCTCTTCTCGCGCGCCGTGGGCGGGCTCTTCACGGAGCTCGGCATGCCGCCGGAGTACTTCACGCGCGGCATCGACGGTTCGTTCGCGCTGACCCAATTCGTCCGCTACCTCGCCGAAGTTCACGTCGGTCAGACGATCGCGATTCACACGCGCGTGATCGCTCGCACGAAGAAGCGAATCCACTTCCTCCACTTCATGGTCAATCAGACGACCGAGAAGCTCGCGGCGACGCTCGAGAGCTGCGTGGCGCACGCCGATCTCGAGAAGCGAAAGATGTCCCCGTTTCCCGAGGAGGTCGCGGGGAGCATCGACGCGCTCATCGAGAAGCACGACGCGCTCGCGTGGGAGGCCCCGGTCAGCGGAGCCGTTCACGCGTAGCATCGTCAGGAGCTCAGACGGAGCGAGTCACCTCGAAGCGGTCGAACGCGATCGCGACGACCCAGGTCGCAGGGGCGCTTATCATCGCGAGGTAAATCGTCAGGGGCGCGCCCGCGATGACGAACGACTCGTCCGAGAGCCACCAGGCGAACGCGACGAGTCCCCCACCGATGCCTCCGACGACGAAGACGATCAGCATCTTGAGGAGCATCGTCATCATCATGCGCCCGACGAAGGGGACGTTGCCGGCGTCGTTCGGATTGATGCGGTGCGGGAAGAACAGAAAGACTGCGTTGTCGACGGCGACGACGACCCAGTTCACCGCGGGAAGCCCCAAAAAGAGCGTGCCGACGAGCCAAGGCTCGAGTCCACCCTGGATGTAGCAAACGATGAGGAGCGCGATGTACTGAACCAGCGTGACGACGAGCGTCAGGGGCAGGATCTGCCCCGCGGCGATCGCGCTGCTCTTCAGCGGAAGGGACTTGAGCGTGACCATGCGGTCGAGATCGCGACGGAAGTCGAAGGTCGCGTTCTGCGTGAAGAAGACCGTCACGAGGATGAGGAGCGGGATGACCGTCTCCTGCGGGACACCCGCGGACACGCCATCGGGGCTGTCGGCTCCGGAGCGACTCACGATCAAGAACGGCGCGACCGGCAGGCACCCGAAAAGGAAGAGAAACACGAGCGACTTGAGGTGTCGAACGATCTCGAGCCCCTGACGCCAAGCGATGACGCCCGCGCCCCCCAGACGAGGAAGAGACGGCACGCGGAGGCGGGTCGAGGTCGGCGCGGCCGAGGTGATCGCTCCCCCTTCCGATCGCATTCTCTGAAGGCGCGACTGGACCTTCTGGCTCGTCGCGATCGATCGTTCAGCGAACGCGACGTCGATGACCATGAGAAGAGCGAGCTCGAGTGCGAGAATCGCGCTGCACACTCCGGCCTGCTTCAAGATCGCGAGGAAGGAATCCGCGAGGAAGACCTCGACGAACGGATGGGTCACGATCGACGCGGTCCGCATCGCGGGATGTCCGACGAACGCCCGCGCGCTTCCGAGGATTCCGGAGACGTCTTCTCGTGACGGCCGAACGGAAAGGAGCACGCCGAGGATCACGAGCCCGAGCAGAATCCAGCAGCAGCGACGAAGCGTCTTGCCGAGCGTCTCGGAGACCGTCGAGAGAAAGAGCCCCGAGAGCTGCGCCGAGAGCTGCAGCAGGGTGAAGAGAAAGAGACAGCCGACAAACGCGCTCAGCCAAGACGCGGACCAAGAGACGAAGAAGATCGAGCACCACAGCGAGGAGAAGACCTGCGTCCGAAGGCGAGACAGGACATTGTACGCGACGAGCTGTCGCCGGCTGACCGGTGCCGGAAACAGGAAGTCGATCTCGGCTGGCTTGAAGTAGAGCACGGTCGTCGAGACGCCGAAGACGAAGAGGCTCAAGAGCAGGACGGGCGGGCCCCAGAAGCGGATCGTCTCGAAGCGCCCGGCGACCGCCTCCGCATCGGGTGTGCTCACGATGAGCTGAAAGAGGTGCGGCCCGATCAGAATTCCGATGCCGAGGATCACGATGATCGCCCGCACGCCGCTCAGGCGTCTCGCGAGGAGACGGAAGCCGCCGACCGTCTCCTTCCAGTAGAGATACTTCAGTCCCGCGTTCACGAGGCCTCGCCTTCCTCCGCGGTCTCTCGCGGCTCGCGCTCGGTCGCCTCGAAGAAGATCTCTTCGAGGGATGCGTCGTCACGGAGCGAGCCGAGCTCGGAGCGTATCTCGTCCTTCGCGCCTTCGAAGAACCTCCTGCCGCGTGCGAGGATGAGGAAACGAGTGCAAAGGGACTCGATCTGTCCCAGGAGGTGACTCGAGAAGACCACCGCGCTGCCGCCCTTGGCGCAGTGATCGACCGCGTCGTAGACTGTGCGAATGCCGCGCGGATCGAGGCCGGTGAGAGGCTCGTCGAGGAGGAGAACCTCCGGCTCGTGCAGCATCGCGCACGCGACCGCGACCTTCTGGCGCATGCCGCGCGAAAGCTCGTCGGCGAGCTTCGTGCGATGCTCGGTCAGCTCCAGTCGCTCGAGCCAGACATCGCCGCGTTCCTTCCAGTCGGCGACGTCGTACGCCTTCGCGATAAACTCGAGGTGCTCGAGGACGGTGAGGCTCGGGAAAAGGCTCGGATCGTCCGGGACGAGCGCGAGACGTTTCTTGGCCTCGATCGGCTCACGGACGACGTCGAATCCCGCGACTCGGAGCGTTCCGGAGGTCGGTGGAATGATTCCCGCGAGGGCACGCAGCGTCGTCGTTTTTCCGGCGCCGTTCGGGCCGAGGAGGCCGAGCACCGCGCCGGACTCGACCGTGAAGCTGAGAGCGTCGACCGCCTGCTGGGAATCGTAGACTTTGGAGAACTGGTCGACTTCGATCATTTGGGCACTGGCCAGCTCGTGAATTGATGAATGGCGATACCGGCGGCGACCCCGACGTTGAGAGAATCGACCTCGGGATG
>CAYZGY010000456.1:0-6736 GCA_964478085.1 uncultured Planctomycetia bacterium | reverse complement strand
GAGCAAGAAGCGTCGCCTGCGCGACGGTGACATCGTCAGCGTCGACATCGGCGTCAAGCTCGGCGGCTACTGCGGCGACTCTGCGTGGACGTACGCCGTCGGCGAGCCTTCCCCCGAAGCGGCCAATCTCTTGCGCGTCGGCGAGGATTCGCTGATGCGAGGCATCGAAGCCTGCCTCGAGGGCGGTCGAGTCTCGGACATCGGCCGCGCGATCCAGGCGCACGCCGAAGGAGCCGGGTACTTCGTCGTCAAGGATTACGTCGGCCACGGCATCGGGAAGGATCTTCACGAAGAGCCCCAGGTGCCGAACTACGTGGCGAAGAAGCCCGTCTCGTTTCGCGACCCCGAGCTCAAGAAGGGGCTCGTGCTCGCGATCGAGCCGATGGTCAACATCGGTACGGAGAAGGTCACCGAACTAGTTGACGGATGGACCGTCGTGACAAACGACCGTAGCCTTTCCGTTCACTTCGAGCACACCGTGGCGATCACGGAGAACGGTCCGGACATCCTGACACTCGTCTGAGCGCGGTGTCTGGGGAAATTTCCCCGTTTGTTCGGGCGAGCCGCCCCGCTTGGGGGAATCCGTTCCCACAGCTCGGGAAACGGTGCAGGAATCCGCAGAAAATCACTGAGTTTTCGTTGGCTTCCTTCCCTAAGTTGCCTATACTGGCTGGCTTCTGTACGTGCGCAGGGCGTTCTAAGTACTGGTGGCAACTCGGTTTGGCGCATTTTTTGGGCCTTCCGATCCGAAACGCTTCCCGCGTCATCACGGCCTCGAAATTGTCGAGTTGATATCATGAAAGTTCGGGTTTCCGTTCGTCGGCTCTGTGAGAACTGCAAAATCATCCGTCGCAAGGGTGTGTTGCGAGTGATCTGCATCAACCCGCGCCATAAACAACGCCAGGCGTAAAGCGGAAACGCCAGGCGTAAAGCGGAGCAGCGTCAGGCTTAAAGCCCTGGCTTTTCTTCGCTTAGTCCTTTCTCGCATTCGCATCAGAATTCCGGAGCAAGTATAGATGCCGCGTATCGCAGGTGTCGATATTCCGGCGGACAAGCAAGTCCGCATCTCGTTGACCTACCTCTTCGGCATCGGCCACTCACTTTCGGCCGAGCTGCTCGGCAAGGTCGGGATCGACGGCGCCGTCAAGGCCAAGGATCTCACCGATGAAGAGCTCGGTCGCATCGCGACGACCCTCGAGGACGACTACGTGACCGAGGGGCGCCTGCGCCGTCAGCTGCAGCAGAACATCAACCGTCTGCGCGAGATCGCTTGCTATCGCGGTCTGCGCCATCGTCGTGGGCTTCCCGTGCGTGGGCAGCGGACCAAGACGAACTCGCGTACGCGAAAGGGCCCGCGTCGCGTGGTTCCGACGAAGAAGAGCGTCAAGGGGATGTAAGACGGGTCTTCCGACCTGCTTCGTGGTTCCCCTGGTTCTCATTGGTCAGAACAGGGCTCTGATTAGACAGAACAGCATTTCCAGCAACGATCCCGCTCGGCGGGGCGGGACCTGAGAAGGACTCATGGCGAAGAAGAAGATTCGCAAGAACGTCGTGAAGGGAGTCGTCCATATCAAGGCGACTTTCAACAACACGATCGTGACCATCACCGATAAGAACGGCGCGACCCTCGCTTGGGGTACCGGTGGTTCGATGGGCTACAAGGGTAGCCGTAAGAGCACGCCGTTCGCCGCCCAGCGGGCAGCTGAGCAGTGCGCGGCGGTCGTCAAGAAGATGGGTATGAAGGAAGTGGACGTCCGTGTCCGTGGCCCCGGATCGGGTCGCGAATCGGCGATCCGCGCTATCCAGGCGTGCGGGCTCGACATCAAGGCGATCGAGGATGTCACTCCGTTGCCGCACAACGGATGTCGCCCGAAGAAGCGTCGGCGCGTTTGAGCGACGCGCAGAAGAGTCGAAGAGTCAAAGAATATATCTTTTAGCCACGGGCGGCAGTTCGCGCTGCGGAGTGGCGAAAGCGCTAGAAACAAGAATCGTGCGCGGCACGGCTGGCATCTTCAGGAGCCAGCCGACGTCAGGACCTTGGGAGGAACGTACATGCGGATTCGGTGGAGAGACTTCGAGATCCCGAACTCGGTGGTCTGCGAGGAGGAGACCAAGTCGGCCACCTACGGCAAGTTTATCGTCGAGCCGTTCGAGCGGGGATTCGGAGTTACCGTCGGTAACAGTCTCAGGCGTATCTTGCTCTCGTCTCTCGAAGGCGCCGCGTTGGTTTCGGCGAAGATCGAGGGAGTTCAGCACGAGTTCACGAGCATGACCGGGGTCTACGAGGATGTGACCGACATCATCCTCAACCTCAAAGGTCTGCTCCTCGCTCTGCATGACACCAACGAGGCCGAGCTGCGAATTCGAGTCGACACGAAGGGTCCGGTCACCGGTGCAAACATCGAGGCGGGGCCCGAAGTCGAGATCATCAACAAGGATCTTCATATCGCGACCCTGACGCAGGACATTCCGTTCCACGTCGATCTGCGCGCCCACAAGGGCCGTGGCTACTCGGTCGCGGAAGAGAACTCGGGTGGCGATTCCGAGATCGGCGTTGTCTGGATGGACTCGTCGTTCTCGCCCGTCAGTCGCGTTCGCTACAAGACGGAGAACACGCGCGTCGGTCAGCGGACGAACTACGACCGCTTGATCCTCGAGGTGTGGACGGACGGCACCGTCAGCCCGGAGATGGCTCTCGTCGAGGCGTCGAAGATCCTTCGTCGACACCTCAACCCGTTCATCCAGTACTCCGAGATGGGGTACGCGCTCCAGTCGGACGCGGTCGCTGTTCCCGAGGAGGTCGCGGCGCCTTCGCCCGACAACGAAGAGCTGCGCAGGAAGCTCGAGATGCCCGTCAGCGCTCTCGACCTTTCGGTGCGCGCGTACAACTGCCTCGACGGTGAGGCTATCAATACCGTCGGGGATCTCGTTCAATGGAAAGAATCGGACCTGCTCAAGGTCCGCAACTTCGGAAAGACGACTCTCGTCGAAATCCAAGCAAAGCTCGATGAGCTCGAGTTGACGCTCGGTTTGGAGGTTCCCGCGGTCGAAAGCGGCGCGGGTAGTTTGTAATGCGACACCGAAAGCGCGGTAAGAGACTCGGCCGGAACACGGCTCATCGTCTCGCTCTTCAGCGAAACATGACCCGTAGCCTGTTCCTCTCGTTCGGCGAGCGGAACCATATCATCACGACGGCCGAGAAGGCCAAGTTCGTCAAGCCCTTCGCGGAGAAGCTGATTACGCTCGCGAAGGAGAAGACGCTGCACAACTACCGCCGCGGGCTCGCCATCCTCCGCGACGAGGACGCCGTCAACGTCCTCTTCGAGGAGATCGGCCCCGCGTTCAGTGATCGCCCCGGCGGTTACACCCGTATCCTCCGCACGTCGGTCCGTCGTCTCGGCGACCGTGCGAGTCAGGTCTACTTCGGCTTCGTCGGCCAGCAGGCGGCGGCGACTGCTGCGGCTGGCGCAGAGGCTGGTTCTGATGAGGAGTAGGGCGTCGGGCGGCGCGTGAGCGTCGGTCGATCCAGCTCGAGAATTCTGGGCGCGCGTCGGAATCTTCCGGCGCGCGCTTTTTTTCATCCTGTTGGGGCCGGATGTTTCGACGAGTTCGTGGGAATCTGAATAGCGACCCGTCTCTGGGCGTCGAAAACGAAACCCCATCCCTGGAGGTCGAACAATGCGTGCCATGAGATCTCAGCGTTCGGTTCTTGTTCCGGCAGTCATCGCGGCGGCTTTTGCGGTAGCTGCGTGTTTCGGATGGGGCGGGGGGCCGGCGAGCGGCTGGGCTCAGGAGGGCGCCGCAAAGCCCGAGGGCGAAGCGGAGGCGGCTGCGGGGGGCGAATCTCTGGCTCCGGGCGTCTACGCGAAGGTGAACGGCCGCGAGATCACGGAGCGCGAGTACGCCCAGTACCTTCTCGCGAGCATCGGAAAGGCGCACCTCGGCCGCTACATCGACCGCATCCTCATCGAGAGCGAGTCTCGCCGGCAGGGGGTGTCGGTGACTCCGGAAGAGGTCGAGAAGCTCGTCACGGAGCGCATCGATCGGACGATTCAGGGGGTTTACCGGGGCAATCGCGAGGCCTTTCTCGCGTCTCTCGCGCGGCGGAACATGACACTCGACGAGCGCAAGCAGCGAGATCGTCAGCAGATCTACTACGATCGGCTCCTCGGGGGCCTGATCCTGAAGCAGCGCAAGGTCGACGAGGCGACCGTTCAGCAGGAGTTCGAGCGCGTGTACGGTCCCGGGGGCGTTCAGCTCGAGCTTCGTCACATCCTCGTCTCGACCCGCCGGCGGATCGGCGCCGATGGCGCTCGATTGCCACCGAGGACCGCCGCAGAGGCTAAATCGCGCGCATCGAAGGTGCATCAGGAGCTCCTCGGTGGCGCCGACTTTTCGCGGTTGGTCGAGCGTTATTCCGACGATCCTCTGACGCGCCAAAACAGCGGGCGCGTGCCGATCTACCGTCCCGGAATCTACGGCGCGGAGTTCGACGCCGCTGTCAGCAAGCTCACCAAGGAGAGTCCGCTCAGCGGAGTGGTCTCGTCGTCGCAGGGCCTCCACCTGGTGCAGCTCGTCGAGAAGCGCGAGACGAAGCTAAAGGCCGTCAAGGCCGAGGTCGAGGCGCTCGTCCGCAACCGCCCCCCGTCGCCCGCCGAGAAGCAGGACGCCCTGGCGACCTTGCGTCAAGCCGCGACGATCGTCCGTTGAGTCGCTCCGCGAGAGTCTGGCTTGCTCTTTGTTTCGGCGCTGTCGGCTTCCTGAGCTCGGGTTGCCGCCACTTCGAGCCCCTCGATCCGTCGGCGCAAGCGGAGCCGCTCGAGGCTTCCCAGCTCGCGGCGCTACGCCCTCCTGGAGCGCCCTGGGGGCTTCAGTTCTCCTTGAGGGACGAGGACGAGGCGAGGGAGCGTTTCGAGTTTCGTTTTTGGCGTTGGGACGGCGGTCTCGGGGATTTTGCGGCCGTCCGTGGCGATTTTTACCGCGCGCGGAGCGCTCGCCCAACGCCGCTGATCGTGCTGGCCCCGATTCTCGCGGGTCCCGTCGACGACTACCGAGCCAGCCGCTTTCTGGCGGAATCGGCCGCCGAAAGCGGCGTGGGCTCGTTTTTCGTCCACCAGGAGGAGCTCATCCTGGCCCCGGAGCGTGATGCTGCGGCCCTCGAAGCGCGTCTGCGGCGCAGCGTGCGCGAGAATATCGCGGCTCTCGACCTCTTCGCGGCGCTGCCCGAGGTCGACGAGGGGCGATTGGGCTCGATCGGCGTAAGTCTGGGCTCGATCCGCAATCTCGTTCTGGCCGCGGCCGAGCCCCGATTGTCGGCCAATGTCTTCTGCCTCGCCGGGAGCGGGCTCGAGACGATTCTCGTCCACTCTCGAGAGCCCCTCGTCGAGGCCTACCTCGAGGCTCGGCGGGCGGGCGAGGCGCTTTCGCCCGACGAGGTCGCGAGTGAGATCGTCCGCGACCTTCCCTCGCGCCCGCGCGAGCTTCTCGCGAGCATCGGGGAGCGGGGCACGCTGCTCATCCTCGCCCGATTCGACAATAAGGTGCCTTACCAAAACGGTTTAGAGCTCGCTCGCAGCCTGCCTCGAGCCTCACGGGTCGAGGTCTCGACCGGGCACTACACGGCGTTTCTTCTCGCGCCGTGGATCGCGAACCGGGCGATCAGCTCGCTGCTCGAGGCCTGGTCGGGCGAGATGCCGGCGTCGAGCTGAAATCCCCCAGGCGCACGGTAGGAATCGGGGAATCGGATGGGTATACTCCAATTCGTTATTCTGCTCCGGCGTCCGTTTGGGGGCGCCGCGAGGATTGATTGTTTCAGAGCAGCTTAACGATCAGATCCGTGTAGCTTTTCGTTCCGTGCCGGAATGGAACCTCTCGCCCAGGACCACCATCCGTAGTGGGCTTTCTGTTCGGGTAGGCGCGCCAGTGTGTGTCAGGCGTTGAATTTGCGAAGATGCGGATTGACTCGTTTTCGACACGTAGGTATCATAGCGACTTGTACGTTTGGGATGAGCACCCGAATTCCGCCTTCGAAAAGCGGGTTCGCCTTGTCTCGTATACGCGAATTGCGGCCTTTCGAGGCGTTAAAGCCTCTCGAGACCCCGAATCGCGAAAGACGGGACCGGGATTGGGTGAGTCTCTCCAGGGTGGAGATTCGACCGCGGGTGTCTCGGCTGTCCATTAGCGCAGCTGTCAATCGACAGGAAATCTAACGAGAAGAAAAAAGCAATCGGGCCCGAGTGTCTCGGTAAGAGAGGTCTCCGTCAGGCGGAATTCGATCGTCTGGCCGGCTAACTCGCTTGGCTCGATCTTCAGAAAACGCGGAATCGCTCCGGCGGACTCGAACTGACCGCGTTCGGAATTCAGTACTGCAGTTCTCTCCGTAGGTAGGGAACGGTCTCCCTGGCTCGAAGCTCAAGCTCGCCGGCAGACTCGCAGTCGGTCTCAGAAAACCAAACCAAACCGAGAAAACCACTGTCTGAAGTCCCTTTTTTCAGGGAGGTGCGTGCTTCGTTCGTTCTCAGGCCCCAGCGATCCTGCCCCTGGTATTCCCGTTGTCCGGATATTTCCGGCGTCCGGGTGTCGTGTTTCTCCCGCCGAGTTCTCCCCTTCGAGGGACCCTCGGGAGAGGGAGGGCGAGGTTAGGCAAGGCTCTTTGCTTTTTTGGGGGCCCTTTCAGAAGTCAAGGGTGAATACGATAGGTATCGGCCTATTCTGCCTCGAGGAGGAAAAATGAAAC
>CAYZGY010000455.1:0-6748 GCA_964478085.1 uncultured Planctomycetia bacterium | reverse complement strand
TAGGTGTGTTTAGGTCCCTCCGACCTCCGCGTACCACCTGAGCATCTGTCTCATCGAGGTGACGAGAGACGGTTTCGATGGGACCTCCCCCTCGTCGTCCCGTAGCATCGAAAAGCAGTCGCTCGGAATCGGATGTCGCATGAGCCAACCCACGATCGAAGAGATCGCCGAGCGCGCGGCTTCGGGGGATGCCGACGCGTTCGACGAGCTGATCCACACACAGCTCGATCGACTCTCGACACACGTCAAGAGCCGGCTCGGCCCACGTCTGCGTGAATCGATCGAGAGTGACGACGTCGTCCAAGAGACCATCCTCAAAGCCTGCAGCGCGGTGCAAAACTTCGTCTGGACCGGTGAGGGGCCGTTCTTTCGGTGGCTCGCGCGCATCGCGGAGCACGTCATCTGGACGGTGAGCCAAAAGCAGCGCGTCAAGCTGGCGCTCGCGCCCGTGCGCGACGGGCGCGTCACGCCGTCGACGCGCGCGGCGCGCCAGGAGCGTCGCGAACGACTCGATCGTGCACTCGGCGACCTGACCGACGAGCATCGGGTGGTCATCACGCTCACGCGTCTCGAAGGTCTTCCGATCGCGGAAGTCGCCACGCGGATGGGCCGCTCGCCGAACGCGGTCAAGAAGCTGCTCGCACGAGCGCTCGCGAAGTTGCGCAGTCGCTACGGGGAATCCACCGGGAGCCTGCGCGTCGTCGAGTCGTCCGAATCTCGAACGCCGGAAGGAGGCACGGTCGATGTCTCAGGATCGTGACGCCGAGCGACTGTCGGAGAGCGCGATCGAGGACGCCGTCGGGCGTTGGGTCGATCGACTGATCGAGGGCGAGGAGCTCGACCCCCTCGATGTCATCGCGCAGCACCCTGGCATCGGGCACGAGGTTCTCGACCGCCTCGAGAGCTTCGTCGGCGTCGACGGCGGCGTCTCTTCGCACCTCGAGCGTCTCGGAGACTTCCGGCTCGTGCGAGAGATCGGGCGCGGCGGCATGGGGGTCGTGTACGAAGCGCACCAAGAGTCGATGGACCGTCGCGTAGCGCTCAAGATCCTTCCCGCGGGAATCGCTGCTGATCGAACCGCGTTCTTGCGATTCATGCGCGAAGCGCAGACGGCTGGGAAGCTCCATCACCCTGCGATCGTCGGCGTACACTCGCTCGGTGTCGAGGCGGGCACGCCTTACTACTCGATGGAGCACGTCGAGGGCGAGACGCTCGCGAGCATCATCCTCGTGCGTAGTGGTGACAAATCCTCGACCACGAAATCTGCTCGATCGCCGATCTTCGCGCCGGGCGAGTCGAGCGACAGCTACTACACGTCGGTCGCGAAGCTCTTCGCGCGCGTCGCCGAGGGACTCTCTCACGCGCACCGCGAGGGAGTCGTCCATCGAGACATCAAGCCGTCGAACTTGATGCTCGACGTAGAAGGACGCCTTCGCATCCTCGACTTCGGGCTCGCCTACTTCGACGACGTCGGCACGCTTACGCTTACGGGCGAGGTTGTCGGAACGCCGTTTTACATGAGCCCCGAGCAGGCACGTCGCGAGACGATTCCGGTCGATCACCGCACCGACATCTATTCGCTCGGCGCGACGCTCTACGAGATTCTGACCCTCACGCCGCCGTTCCGTGGACGCGACCGGCTCGACACGCTCCGCATGGTGATTCAGAGCGATCCGGCTTCGATTCGCGCGCACGATCCGTTCGCGCCGCGCGACCTCGAGACGATCGTCCTCAAATGCATGCGCAAGAATCCGAACGGACGCTACAGCACGGCCGAGGCCCTCGCGCAGGATCTGACGCGTTTCGTCAAGGGAGAGCCGATCGAGGCGAAGCCGGAGGGAAAGTGGGTGAGTACCGCGAGGAGGGTTCACCGCCACAGCCGGAGCATCTTTGCGACGACTGTCGTCCTCGTCGCGATCGTCACGGTCGCTTGGCTGGCTGTGCTCCGTTCAAGGGCCGAGACGGAACGTCGCCTGGCGCTCTATCCGAGCCAGTTGCGTGAGGCCGTCGCGAAGATGGACTCGGGGCGCTGGGTGCTTCGCTCGTCGTCGCCTCCCGTCGAGGTCTCGGCGATCGACTTTCGTCTCTTCGAACCGCGAGACTTCCAGGACGTCATCGAGCTCGGTGGGAAGCGCTCGGTGCGTGAGGCTATCGCGGAGCTCGAGCAATTGACCGAGTCGTGTCCGACCGAGCCCGAGGCGCACTTTCAGCTCGCGAGGGCCTTCCTCGAGCTTGACCGACGAGACGAGGCGATCGCGGCGCTCGATCGCGCGCTCGAGGTCGATCCGGAGTTCGTCGCTGCCGACGGACTGCGGCGCCATCTCGATCGAGAGAGCTCCAAGGGCGATGGGAACTCGAGATCGGATTCCGATCTCGGTTGGATCGACCATTGGCAAAAGGCGCAGTTGCTTCTTCGGCTGGGTCATCACGATGCCGAGAAGCTCTTCACGAAGCTCATCGAGCGATTCGAGCGCGAGGCACCGCCGTACACCGGATTCTTGACCGAGTGCTATCTCGATCGTGCCAAGATCCGTTTGCGCAAGAGGGCTTACGATCTCGCTGAGGAGGATTGCGTCCGCGCACGTCAGCGCGGACCTTCGACCGAGGGTGTGGAGCGGCTCCTCGGAACCGCGTACCTCGCGGCGGGCAAGCCGGACCTCGCCGAACATACGTTCGAGCGTCTCGAGGCCCATTCGAAGAACCGGGAGGTCTTGCCGTTTTGGATCGTTTCTGCCTACCTGACGATTCCCGATTGCGATTTGACGCCGGCGCTGGATTGGGCGGCCAAGGTCCGCGACGTCGCGCTCAAGGAGAGACTGACGACCTACCTTCAGCTGCGCCTCGGAAACTGGGCCGGCGCCGTCGTCGCGGGACGTCGAGCCGTCGACGCGGATCCCGAAGGGCTCGTCGCACGACAGCTTCTCGCGACCTCTCTCGTTCGTCGCGCGTTCGATCTGCTGTCGATCGATCCGACCGATGGGGTAGGAACGCTAACCGAGCTCGCGCACGCCTGTCGGCAGGCCCTCGAGATCGACCTGGAAGATCGTCGTTCGAAGATTCTCCTTCGAGAAGCCTGGGAGGTTCTGGCGAGTTATCGCGTCGCCGGGGCTGCCGAGCAGTCGTCCTGGACGGAAGCTCGGGTCGCACTCCACGAATCCGGCCGACGAGCCGGGATCGAGCTTTCGATCGAGGGGGACGGAGCATCCCGCGAGTTGCGTGACGAGTTCACCTCGCCCGAGTCTCTCGACGACGGTGTCCCTCTCGATTGGCGCCTCATGACCGAGTGCTGTCCAGCACGCGTCGAGCAGCTCGAGAGCGGGCTTCGCGTGACACGCACGAACCCGAAGTATCGCCCGGGCGGTTGGCTCGTCACGGAGGAGGTCTTCTCCGGCGACGTGGCACTGGAAATGCGCGTGGACGTCGGGGAATACCAGGCCTCGGCGACGCTCCACGTCGACCTCGGTTCGGTGTCCCTTTACCTCGCGACGATCCAGCGTGACGGTGAGCTCGAGCTGATTCGGTTCGATCACGGCCGGCCACGACGATTGGGGCGGGTCGATCTCGGGAAGCTCGACGGATACGTTCAGGTCGAGCTTCGTTCGGTCGGAAAGATGATCGAGTGTCGCGTCTGGCCCGACGGTAGTGAGCGACCGGAGAAAGCGTCGCTCGCGATCGAGGACTCGAGCTATCGTCTCGGATCCGTGGGGATCGGTTCTGATTCCCACCCGGCAACGTTTCGTTGGTTGCGCGTCGCGCAAGAGAGGCTCGGAGGGTGATGGTGAACTCTCGGTGTTCAAGAGTTTCAATGCGAGCGAGCTTCGTCTCGCTCGTTGTTTTGATGTGTTTGACGCAGAACGCGAGTGCACAAGAGGAAGCGGTGCCGAACGAGGGCGGCAGCTACTTCGAGCGCGTTCGCCGGGAGTTGCGCTCGAAGTTCGACGCCGACCGCGATGGTCGATTGAGCGCCGAGGAGCGCGAGACGATGCGCCAGGCGCGACCGGGATTGCCGGGTCGCGAACGGCAGGGATCCGGTCGTCCGCGCGGACGTTTTCAGTGGCCCGATGATCTCGTCAAGAAGTTCGACGAGGATGGCGACGGCGAGCTGAATCGAGAGGAAGGCGGCAAAGCGTGGGGCAGCTTGCGTCAGCGTTGGGACGAGATCCAGGAGGAGTTCGACGAGGACGGCGACGGAGGACTCGGACACGTCGAGTGGGTGCGACTCGCCGAGGCGGTCAAGGCGGGAAAGGTCAAGGACCTTCCGTTTTGGGTTCACGGTCGCCTCCCGAAACTGGACCGAGGAGTCGTTCCATGGGAGAAATTCGACGCGAACGGTGATGGTCGATTCGACGAGGCCGAGCTCGCCTCCGCTCGTGCGACGTTTTCCAAATCGATCCACGAACGTGTCGAGACGTCGCCGTCTCGGCGAGCGACCTCGGAAACTCCGGCGGATCCTGAGCCGAACGCGGCTGATGTCGGCGATGCACGCGATCCCGCGAAGAAGCGCGTCAAGAAGCTCCGCTTCAGTAAGCGCGGTGGCATCTACGAAAAGCCGTTCGAGCTCGACCTGTCGACGAAGACGGAAGGTGCCGAGATTCGCTACACACTCGATTGCTCGACGCCGACCGCGACGCACGGCGTCGTTTTTCGCCGGCCGCTGAAGATCTCGCGAACGACTGTCGTGCGTGCCGCGGCCTTCAAGGATGGCCTGGCACCACGCAAGGCGAAAACGTCGACGTTCGTATTCCTGCGCGATGTCGTTCGGCAGTCGAACGACGGACTTCCACCCGCCGGCGCGCCGCTGCGTTGGGGGCGTAACACGGTCGACTACGGCATGGATCCCGACGTTGTCGAGGACCAGCGTTACAAGGAGCTGCACGTCGACGCGCTCGAGTCGATTCCGTCGATCTCTCTCGTCGTCGACCCTGTCGATCTCTTCGGAGATCGTGGCATCTACGCGTACGCGCGCATGAAGGGGCGCCAGGCCGAGCGGCCCGGCGCATTCGAGATGTTCTTCCCCGATCACCGGCCCGGAATCCGTGTCAACTGCGGTGTGCGCATCCGTGGTGGTTTCAGCCGGACCTCTCGCAACGGCAAGCACGGCTTCCGCCTCTTCTTCCGCGGCGAGTACGGTCCGAAGAAGCTCGAGTATCCGCTCTTCGGTCGTGATGGTGCGGATCGCTTCGACAACCTCGATCTGCGCTGCTCGCAGAACTACTCGTGGAATCTCGGTGGCGACGCGCGCGGGCTCTTCGTGCGTGACCAGTTCAGCCGCGACTTGCAGCTCGCCCTCGGCCAACCGGCCGCTCGTGGCGATTACTACCACCTCTACCTCAATGGTCAGTACTGGGGGCTCTACAACTCGTGCGAACGACCCGAGGCTTCCTTTGGCGCGACGTACTTCGGCGGGAAGAAGGACGAGTACGACGTCGTCAAGGTCAAGGGGCGCATGGGCGTCTTCGCGACCGACGGAAACCTCGACGCGTGGCGTCGTCTCTACGAGCTCGCGAGCGCAGGCTTCGAGACTCCCGAGGCGTACTGGCGTGCGCAGGGGCGAAACCCGGACGGGACGACCAATCTCGACTACGAGGTTCTCCTCGACGTCGACAATCTCATCGACTACATGCTCGTGATCTTCTGGGCCGGCAACTTCGATGCTCCCATCACGAAGTTTGCGGGCAATCGCTGGATCAACAACTGGTACGGGATCCGTCGTCGCGATGCTCGCAAGGGATTCCGCTTCTTCGCGTGGGACTCCGAGCATTCTCTTCTCGACGTTCGCGAAGATCGAACGGGACCCTTCCCTGCGGGGGATGACTTCAACGCGAGCAATCCGCAGTGGGTTTTTCAGCGCTGTCTCGAGAACGCGGAGTTTCGCCTTCGGGTCGCCGATCGCGTCGAGCTTCACTTCTCGACAGTGCTTCGTTCGGAGTCCATTCGGGAGCGGTTCGCGAGCCGTACTCGTCAGATCGAGCTCGCGGTTATCGGAGAGTCGGCCCGTTGGGGTGATGCCGAATCATCTCTTACCGGCCCTCGGAACCTCGAAGATGACTGGAGAAAGGAAGCGAATCGCGTTCTCGACGAGTACATCCCGAGACGAAGCGATCAAGTCTTGAGTCAGCTTTGGCGCCACGGCATCATACCTGACGTCGCCGTGCCGAGCGTCGTTCGTGAAGATGACCGAGCGACGATCGCGAGTTCGTCGGAGCTTCCCGCGCAGGGCGTCATCTACTTCACCATCAACGGATCGGACCCACGCGGGATCGGCGGCGCTGTCTCGAAGAACGCACGCAAGCTCGAGATGACGAAAGACGGGGCCGCGGTCGAGCTGTCAGCGAAGGATACGATTCGCGCTCGTTCCTTCGTCGACGGAGAGTGGAGCTCTCTCGTCGTCTCGGCTTCGGAAGAACTGTGATGCATCAGCCTTCGAAGAGAGTTCGGTTCCTTCTCGCGACGCTCACCGTGATCGCGTCGGGCTGCAAGCTCGGCGAGCCGGAGCGCAAGGCGGGGCATCCGTTCTCCCTTCCCGAGATGTGGGCGAGTCGCGGTGAGGGGAACGTCGGGCAGGTCGGCATGGATTGGCTCGCGACGCTCGAGGATCCGAAGCTCGAGGCGCTCATCGCCGAGGCGCTCGATCGCAACCCGAACCTGAAGATCACGGCGTCGCGTCTCGCGGCGGCCGAGCAGGGCGTCATCATCGGGCGAGCCGCGCGACTTCCGAGCGCGTCGACGTCGACGTCGGCGTCGCTCG
>CAYZGY010000454.1:0-6773 GCA_964478085.1 uncultured Planctomycetia bacterium | reverse complement strand
GATGTCTTCTCGATCAAGGGTCGTGGTACCGTCGGTACCGGCCGTATCGAGCGTGGCATGGTTCACACGGGTGACGAGATCGAGATCGTCGGTCTCCAGAAGGAGATCTCGAAGACGACCGTCACCGGCGTCGAGATGTTCAACAAGACGCTCGACGAAGGTCAGGCGGGTGACAACGTCGGTTGTCTCCTCCGTGGTGTCGACAAGAGCGACCTCGTTCGCGGCCAGGTGCTCGCGAAGCCCGGTAGCATCATGCCTCACACGAAGTTCGAGGCCGAGGTGTACGTCCTCACGAAAGAGGAAGGTGGACGCCACACGCCGTTCTTCAACGGCTACCGTCCGCAGTTCTACTTCCGTACGACCGACGTCACCGGCACGGCGGAGCTCCAGGGCGCCGAGATGTGCATGCCCGGCGACAACATCACGATGATCATCGAGCTCATCACCCCGATCGCGATGGAGGAAGGTCTCCGCTTCGCGATTCGCGAAGGTGGTCGTACGGTGGGAGCCGGCGTTGTTGCGAAGGTGATCGAGTAGTTCAGTTCTTTTGGATTTTTGATTCCGGTCGTTGGGCCCGTTTGCGAGTCTGCCGGCCGGTGCGAAGGCGGTCGAGTCTTTCTCGGACCTTCCGAATCGCGAGATTTCGGGGGGCGAAAGGCTCCGACCGCCTTGGCAGTCTGTTGAGAACCGCCTTTTTGGTGGGAGAATTAGGATAAGCGCAGGCCTGTAGTTCAATTGGCAGAGCGTCTGATTCCAAATCAGAATGTTGGGGGTTCGAGTCCCTCCGGGCCTGCCATTTTCTCTTCTCGCGCTGAATCCTGAGTTCCGACCGAAGGGTATATTCGAGACCGAGAGGGGTTTCGAGAGCGAGAGAATCATGAGGATTTACAAAGAAGGTCAAGGGCGATGGTCGCGCGGCATCCTGGTCGCGATCGTCATGCTCGGAACCGTCTTCGCGTTGAACCAGCTGCACGGCTACCTTCCGAACAAGGAAGAGTGGGCGGTCTTCTCGGTCGACTGGCGCTTTTTGATCCACGGCCCGATCCTGATCCTCGGTGCGTGGTTCTCGCTCTGGCTCTTCAATCGTCCTTCGACGGCGGACTTCCTGATCGAGACCGAGAGCGAGCTCAAGAACAAGGTGACGTGGCCCTCCAAGAAGGAGGAGGTCAACGCCTCGATCGTCGTGATCGTCACCGTGATGATCATGAGCGTGTTCATCTTCGGCGCGGACAATCTGTTCAGCTTCGTGATGAACTCTTTGATCTACCCGGACGTGTAATCTCCGGAAGCTCAAGAGTTACGTGCCTCAGGCAAGAGAGAGAGGGGAGCCGGATGGCGACTGAATGGTACGTCCTCCGCGTGGCCAGCGGCCGCGAGGAGACGGTCAAAGAGGGTCTGATCAAGAAGATCCAGATCGCCGGCCTCGAGGAGCTGATCCCGACGGTCCTGGTCCCGACTGAGCGTGTGTCGGAGATCAAGGGCGGGAAGAAACGCTTCCGCGAGCGCAAGCTCTACCCGGGTTACATCATCGTCGAGATGGAACTCTCCGATGATGTCTGGTATCTGATCAAGGATACCCCCGGCATCGGCGACTTCGTGGGGTCGTACCAGAACCCGCAGCCTCTTTCTCCCACGGAAGTGGAGAAGATCCTCAGCACGATGAAGGGTCCCGAGGAGGGCGATCAGGTCGAGGTCAAGATCGACTTGGTGGCCGGGGACGGAGTGAAGATCAAAGAAGGCCCCTTCGAGAACTTCGACGGCACCGTCGACGAGGTTTTCCCGGCGAAGGGCCAGGTGCGCGTCATTGTGACGATCTTCGGGCGTCCCACTCCCTGCGACTTAGAGTACTGGCAAGTGGAAAAAATCTGACCGGGGCTCGCTGGAGGTCCTCCCAGATCGTGTTTCTCTGAGGGGACTTTCGGGAAGCCCCCTCTCGATCGCTGCTCGATCGATTCACCCCAACCAGCACGGTTTTGAACGAGCCGAGCGCTTTCGGCTACCAAACGATTAGGGCGAGCTGACCATGCCTCCCAAGAAAGAAATCACAGCCAAGATCAAGCTTCAGATCCCCGGTGGTCAGGCGACTCCTGCGCCTCCCGTCGGTCCCGCGCTGGGTCAGCACGGTGTGCCGATCGGCGAGTTCGTCCAGAAGTTCAACGACCGCACGAAGGACCAGGCGGGCACGACGGTTCCCGTCGAGCTCTACGTCTTCGCGGATCGTACCTTCGACTTCATCATCAAGTCTCCGCCCGCGTCGGTCCTCATCTGTAAGGAGGTCGGCCTCGCGACGGGTGCGAACAACCCCGGTACGGAGACCGTCGGCGAGATCACTCGCGAGCAGCTCGAGAACATCGCCAAGATCAAGATGGAAGACCTCAACGCCGCCGACTTGGACGCTGCCGTGCGAGTCATCGCAGGAACGTGCCGATCGATGGGCGTCAAGGTCGCCGAGTGAGTCGAGATGACCGCCACTTCGCGGCGATCCGCCGCGAGGCTCGAGAGATGAGGACGTCCGCTTCGCGGCCGTCGTGTACCCTCGAGCTTGGTTTGGGAGAAGAAGAGTGGCGGTGACTCGGATTTGTTTTAGGCTTCTACGCTTCTGATTCGTCAATCATTTACTTTTACCGCTCGCTGCACTCGGAACCGAATCCTCTCTCGGGCCGGGATGTAGGGCGCGCTCCGGCGTAGGACGTGCCCCGTGCGTGCGGGAGAGAACCTGACTCCCAGGAGGGTTTTCGCATGGCAAAGGCCAGCAAGCGCTACCGCAGAAACGTGGAACGGGCTCCCAGCGAGCCGCTTCCGCTCGAAGATGCGGTCAAGGCGCTGAAAAAATACGACAACGCCAAGTTCGACGAGACGGTCGAGCTGGCGGTCAAGCTCGGGATCGACCCGAAGAACTCGGCTCAGCTCGTGCGCGGCGCGTTTTCGCTTCCGCACGGCATCGGAAAGTCGGTTCGGGTGATCGCGTTCGCGGAAGGCGACGCCGCCAAGGCAGCGTCCGACGCGGGGGCGATCGAGGTCGGCAGCGAGGATCTCGCGAAGAAGATCCTCGACGGTTGGCTCGATTTCGACGTCGCGGTCGCTCATCCCTCGATGATGCGGCACGTCGGTAAGCTCGGTCGCGTCCTCGGTCCGCACGGCAAGATGCCGTCGCCGAAGTCGGGAACGGTTACCGATAACGTCGGAGATGCGGTCGGAGAGTTTTCGGCGGGTAAGCTCGAGTTTCGTAACGACGATTACGGCAACATCCACGCGGTGATGGGTAAGAAGTCGTTCGAAAACGAGAAGCTTGTCGACAACATCAACGCCTTCATCGAGCACCTGCGGTCGCTCCGCCCCGTGGCTGCGAAGGGCCTCTACTTCAAGAAGGCCGCTATCGCATCCACGATGAGCCCCGGCGTCCCACTCGTTATTTCGTGAGTGGGACGATTTCCTGAGCCGCCGAGATTTCGGCAAATCTCTGAAATCAATCAATCCGTTCCCTCGATCGAACGCGCAAGTTTCGACGCCAGAGTGCTTTTCGAAGTCTCGAGCGTTGACGACCGGTAGCGAACTCGATACAAGAGGGGACTTTTCCAAGCTCGAACAGGCGAAACGATGGCCAGAGAACTCAAGAACATCGTCTGCGCGCAACTCGACAAAGAGTTCGAGGAATTCGACGGCTGCGTCATGATCGACTACGCCGGCCTCAACTCGGAGCAGACGTACGACCTGCGCTCGAAGCTACGAGCGGATGGCGTGCGGGTGCGCGTGGTTCACAACCGGCTCGCGAAGCGAGTTTTCGGTGCTCGGGACGAAATCCCGGCCGAGTTCGCCGATTTGTTTCGCGGTCCTATCGCACTCTTGATCGCGGAGGAGGGACCCCTCTCCGCGGCGAAGAGCCTGACGAATTGGCACAAAGAGAATAAGGGTCTCGCGGCGATCAAAGGCGGTCTCTTCGAGGGCAAAGCGCTCTCGACCGACGACGTCGTCGAGATGTCCAAGATCCCCGACAAGGCGACGCTGCTCGCGCAGACCGTCGGCATGTTCCTCTCCCCGGTCCAGTTCCTCCCGTCGGCGGCCAAGAGCCTCGTCTCGCACTTCGCGGGATGCGCCAAGGCCCACCACGAGAGCCTGTCCGAATAGGGCGAGCGCTGTGTGGCCTGAAGGACAGGTCGCAGGATCGATTCACCCAACGAAATAAGAAGAAACACTCCCAGGAGGTTAGAAATGTCCGAAGCCGCCGAAGCCGAAACCTACTCCGAGAAGGTCACGCAGATCGTCGACCTCTTCACCGGTCTGACCGTCATGGAGGTCCTCGAGCTCCAAGATGCCCTCAAGGAAAAGGGCATCGAGCCTGCTGCCGCAGCCGCGGTCGTCGCTGGACCCGCCGCTGGTGGTGGTGGTGGCGAAGCCGAGGAGAAGACGACGTTCGACGTCATCCTCAAGAGCGCCGGCGCCAAGAAGATCCAGGTCATCAAGGAAGTCCGCGCCATCACGTCGCTCGGGCTCAAGGAGGCCAAGGATCTCGTCGAAGGCGCGCCGAAGCCCGTCAAGGAAGGTCTTCCGAAGGACGAGGCCGAGGCCCTCAAGAAGCAGCTCGAGGATGCTGGTGCCGAAGTCGATCTTGGCTAAGCTCTTCTTTTAGCTGGTCTTAGGTCCTTCCTGAGGTCGGCTGGCCAGATTCCTGTCGCAGGCCGCGAAGATCACGAAAGCTCTCCGGAGCCGTGGTTTGCGCGGCCTTGCGGCTTTCTATTCGCTACTTTTTCTTGGCTGTTCGCGTCTTTTTCGCTTGTCCAGGGTCTCTAAGTCGCGTAATTTCAGCCGTTTGGTTCAAGTCGGGGTCCGAGGTTCCGGAGCCCGCCTCGCTTGGAGCAACAAGAACAACCTATCCGTTCGCTCGGGAGCAAGAAGCGTTGCCCGTGGCGTCTCGATGTTTTCGCTCTGCATCGATCGTCACCAGCGACACGCGATGAAGCCTCCCAGCGAGTTCGTGGAGAGAGCGGAGAGGATTCTTCGATCGTGGGGACGTGTATCGGTGATGGCCGTAGCAGCATCGACCGAAGCGCTCACGTCGTTTTCCTCTCGCACCCGCAAATCTTCTCTCAGGAGATTCGATGACCGTACTGAATGAGAAGGTCTACGGCGCGTCCGGTGACGCGATTCCCGTACCGAACCTCATGCAGATGCAGATCGAGGCGTACAGTCGCTTTCTGCAGGCCGACACGCACTACACCGACAGGGATAACTTCGGTCTCGAGGCGATTCTGCGAGAGATCTTTCCGATCAAAAGCTACGACGGAAAGATCTCGCTCGAGTACGTCGGCTACGAGCTGGGCCGCCCGCGTTACACCGAGGAAGAGTGCCGTCAGCTGCGACTGACCTTCGGCATGCCCTTCAAGATCCGGCTGCGCCTCGAGAAGGAAGAGCCGATCGAGGAGGAGGTCTACCTCGGCGAGGTGCCGATCATGATCGGCGGCGGCGAGTTCATCGTCAACGGCGCCGAGCGCGTCATCGTCAGTCAGCTGCACCGCTCTCCCGGTGTCGATTTCTCCGAGGAGCTGCACACGAGCGAGAAGCGGCTCCACTCCTGCCGCATCATTCCCGAGCGCGGCAGCTGGATCGAGCTCAACGTCACGAAGAAGGACGCCCTCTCGGTCCGCATCGACCAGAGCGGAAAGTTTGCCGCGACGTGCCTCCTGCGCGCCATGGCCGAGGAGTTCTCTTCGAACCGTTCGGTTCTCGAGCTCTTCTACAAGGTCGAGGAGGTCAAGCTCTCCGGCGACAAGTGGGTTAACAAGGTCAAAGGCAAGGTCTGCGCCGAAGACATCGTCGAGGAGTCGACGGGCGCGGTCATCGTCGAGTGTGGCGAGGTCATCACCGAGACCGTCGCCGAGGCGCTCTTCACCGACAAGGAGAAGCGTCAGGTCGGCGGCAAGGATCGGATCGTCCGGTACATCCCGGAAGTGCGCGATCCGCTGATCCTCAACACGCTCAAGGAGGACCTCTCGAAGAGCCACGAGGACGCGTTGATCCGCATCTACCAGCGCCTGCGTCCCGGAAACCCGGCGCAGCTCTCGAAGGCGAAGGAGCTCTTCCACGACAAGTTCTTCAACCCGGCCAAGTACCGCCTCGGCCGCGTCGGCCGTTTCCGCATCAACCGGAAGTTCGAGCAGGCGATTCCCGAGACCGAGCTGACCCTCCACAAGGAGGACCTGATCAACTCGGTGCAGTACGTGATGAAGCTGCGCTCCGGCGAGGGCGAGATCGATGATATCGATCACCTGGGCAACCGGCGCGTGCGCACGATTGAGGAGTTGGCGGGCGAGGAGCTCCGCAAGGGCTTCCTGAAGCTCAAGCGCACCGTGCAGGAGCGCATGAGCCTGATGGAGAAGGACGCGCTGACGCCGCGCAGCCTGATCAACTCGAAGACGATCTCGAGCGCGATCGACTTCTTCTTCGGCCGCGGCGAGCTGTCGCAGGTCGTCGACCAGACCAACCCGCTGTCTCAGCTGACGCACGAGCGACGTCTCAGCGCGCTCGGCCCCGGTGGTCTGAATCGCAAGCGTGCCGGCTTCGAGGTGCGCGACGTCCACATCTCTCACTACGGCCGCATTTGTCCGATCGAGACGCCGGAAGGCACGAATATCGGTCTGATCTCGTCGCTGAGCGTGTACTCGCGCATCGATGAGTACGGCTTCCTCATCACGCCGTACGTCAAGGTGGCGAAGGGGAAGCTCAAGAAGGGCGCTGCGGGCGTCGTCTACCTGCGCGCTGACGAGGAGGAGAACCGT
>CAYZGY010000453.1:0-6777 GCA_964478085.1 uncultured Planctomycetia bacterium | reverse complement strand
ACGCTGCCGAAGCACAGCCCGTCATCCTCTTTCACGGCCTCGTCGCGAGCTTGCATCAATTCGATCTCGACGAGAAGGACGCGCCCGCGCTCGCCCAGTTCCTGGCGCGCAAAGGCTGGGACGTCTGGGCGTTCAACTTCCGCGGCGCCGGACGTGGCCCGCTCCGCAGTGCGCTTCCCGACGGTCAACGACGCTGGTCGGCCGACGAGATGATCGTCGAGGACATCCCGACGGTTCTCGAGCATGTTCGAAAGACGACGGGAAAACGCCCCTTCCTCATCGGCCACAGCCTCGGCGGGATGACGACGGCTGCGTACCTCTCGGGCGCGAAGAAGATCGACGAGTAGAATATCCGACACGGCATCGAGATCGACCCGAAGATCGCCAAGAAACGAAACGCGGAGGTCCTCGGCGCAGCGTTCCTCTCGGCTCCGGGAACACTCCGGTGGACCGAAGCGACGAGCCCGAACGCGCTCACACGCCTCTCCAAGTTTGCCGGTGAACCGCTGCGACTTCTCCTGCCGGCACAGCTGGCGATCTCCGCGTTCAACGGGAGCGAGGGAGGCGATCGTGGCGAGTCATCGAAGCTCCAGAAGACGGGAGACCGCGTGCAGAAGATCCTCGACACCGTCTTCGGCAAGACGAATTGGTCGACGCTCGCGTTCGGCCCGAAGAACTCGCGACGCGCTCGCAACATGCTTCGAAAGATGCGCGGCGGCGTGCTCGGGGACACCTCCGAAGATCTCCTTCTGCAGCTCGCGAGCGGAGCACGAACGGGCAAGTGGGAGAGCTACCGCGGGCCGGCGAACGTCCGCGTCAACTACGCCGACCACTACGCGAATGTGACCACGCCGGTCTACGTCGCCGTCGGAGCCGACGATCGCGTCGCCGACGCCTCGGTCAGTGAATCGGCCTTCTTCGAGAAGATCTCGAGCTCGCGTCGTGTCTACACGCGCCTCGAAGGATACGGACACTCGGACACGACCCTCGCCGACGACGCCCATGCGGAAGTTTTTCAGCCTCTCGAGGCCTGGATGCGCCAAAGCTTGCCGGACCCGAGTGCCGAAAAAGAAGAGAGCCCGAAACGCACCGAAGAATCGAAGTCAGGGAGATAGCCTTGTTCGACCCCAGGTACCGCCAGCTCGCCGAAACGATCGTCAAACACTCCTGTCGCGTCCAGAAGGGCGAGAAGGTCCTCATCGAGGCGATCGACATCCCCGAGGACTTCACGGTGATGCTCACGCGCGTCGTCGTCGAGAACGGTGGCTTGCCCATCGTCCAGACACGGCAGCAGCGCGTCCTGCGGGAGCTCTACCGCAACGCGACCGAAGACCAGATGAAGTTCATCGGCGAGGTCGAGCGCGCGCAGATGGAAGGCGTGCAGTGCTACGTCGGGATGCGCGGCGCCTACAACTCGACCGAGCACGAGGACGTGCCGCCCGAACGCCTCGCGATCTGGCAGTCGAACGTGCTCAAGCCCGTTCACTTCGAGGTGCGCGTGCCGAAGACGAAGTGGGTCGTCCTGCGTTGGCCGACGCCGTCGATGGCGCAGCAAGCGCGAATGAGCACGGAGCGCTTCGAGAACTTCTACTTCGACGTATGCACCGTCGACTACGGCGCGATGGCCGAGTCGATGAAGCCTCTCCAGGAGCGCATGGAGGCCGCGAAGGACGTCCACATCGTCGGCCCCGGCACCGATCTGAAATTCTCGATCGACGGCATCCCCGTCGTCGGCTGTGCCGGCGAGAACAATATCCCTGACGGCGAGATGTTTACCGCGCCGGTGCGCGACTCGGTCAACGGCATCCTCAGCGTCAACACCGCGAGCCTCTACCACGGCATCGTCTTCGAGAACATCGTCCTCAAGTTCGAGAACGGCAAGATCATCGAGGCGACCGCCAACCACGAGGAGCGCCTCAACCAGATCCTCGATACGGACGAAGGCGCCCGCTACATCGGCGAGTTCTCCCTCGCGTTCAACCCGAAGATTCTGGAGCCGATGCAGGACATCCTCTTCGACGAGAAGATAGCCGGCTCCTTCCACTTCACGCCCGGGCAGGCCTACGAGATCGCCGACAACGGCAACCGCTCCGAGGAGCACTGGGACCTGGTGACGATCCAGCGCGAGGAGAAAGGCGGCGGCGAGATCCGGTTCGACGGAGAGCTCGTCCGGAAGGACGGAGTGTTCGTCGTCGAAGACCTCGCCGGCCTGAACTGGTAACGCGGCCGAAAGACCGCCCCCAGCTACTTCTTGTTGATCAAGAGCCCGACGTACGCGTAGACCGAGAGGGCTACGAGTCCGATGTCGAGCATGATCTCCTTCTTCATCTCCCAGAACTTCTCTTCCACGGTCAGCGACTGTCCGGCCTCGTGCGTCGAGAAGCAGCCGCAGATCGTCGGACATTCGCGCGCGAGGTTGTAGCTCAGCGCGATGATGAAGGTCGTGAAGAAGACGATCGAGATCAGCGCCCCGCCGCGTCGGCCGATGCCGATGATCAACGCGACGCCTGCCACTAGCTCGAACCAGGGAAAGAGGATCGCGAGCACGTGGATGAGAGACGGCGGGAACATCTTGTAGTTGTAGATGATCTTCGCGAAGTCGGGCGGATCGGTGACCTTGTGATAGCTCGCCCAGACGAGCGTCACGCCGAGCCCCATGCAGACGAGCGTCACGAGGAGCGGGTGGAAGAGCTTGCTCTTCGTCGTGGAGTCTCCCATGGCGATCACCCCCCTCCTCGCGGACCGGGCTCTTCACCCTCGGTGACAGCGCCCTTGTTGTCGGTCCAGAGGCCGTAGCCGCCGACGAAGACCATGACGTCGGTGAAGCCCACGGCGATGAGATCGCCGGAGATCATCTTCGAGTCGGGGCAACCCTCATCTCTCGTGCAGTACACGATGATCGGCTCTTCGTGCGCGACCTCGCCGCCCTGGGCAAGCTGAGCGACGCGCTCACCGCGCGAGTTTTCCCAGGCGGGGATGTGACGGGCGCCTTGGATGTGACCCTTGACGTAGTCCTTGGTGCGACGAGCGTCGATGAACAACGTGCCGTCTTTCCAGTGAGTGATCGCCTGCTCGACACCGATCATGAGGGCACCCGCGTCGGTTCGCTTCTCCGGCGGAGGCGGAGGCGGCGGAGGGGGGTCCTTGACGACCTCGGTCTCCCCCGTTTTTTCGGTCTTCTCCTCTTTGGTCTTCTCGGGTCCCGGTGGCGGAGGCGGCGTCGGCTCCTTCGGCTTCTCACACTTCAGCGGATCCAGATACCGCCCCTCCTCGACCGACCAGGCGAGGTAGCTCGGCGAATCCTTCGATTTCAAATAGAACGAATAGCCCGCTCCACAAACCAGCGACACCACCAAGATGGCGGCAAACTGGACGAGGGTTTTCTTCATCGTCGATCCTTGCGTGTACTCTCCAGGTGGGCGATTCGGCCGCCCCGACACCCACGATGGTCAGAATCGGGCGGCGACAGCTGGAGTGTACCACGGCGGCTCATCGAATCGTAAAGCCCGCACCCAGGCGACTTTTCACGAACCCCTCCCGACTTCGTGAAGTCTTTCACAAGCAAGACTTTGTGAATCTTTTCCCGAGTTGGACAAGCTCGCGGGCGGCGCCCTACGATAGTTCCCGTTCACAGAGGGAGTGTCCGATCGGAGGGTCGCATCATGGTTTCTCGTGCTCACGTGTCCGTGGAGGAGTGTGAACTCTTCCGGGGTCTTTCGTCCGAGTTCCTCGAACGCATCAAGTCGACGATCGTCGAGCGCGAGTTCGACCCCGACGAGACGATCTTCGAGGAGGGCGACGACGCCAACGAGCTCTTCATTCTCGCGCAGGGCGAGGTCGAGCTCTCGTACACGCTCCCGAACGACCGCAAAGTCTCGATCGGCATCACCAAGGTCGCCCCGGGAGAGCTCTTCGGATGGTCGGCGGCAGCCGGCGGCAAGCGGCTCACGGCGAAAGCCTGCTCCGCGAGCGATTCCTGTGTCTACGCGATCGACGCTCGTCGCTTCCACGAGCTCCTCGGCGCCGATCCGAAGACGGGCTACACGCTCATGTGTCGCATCGCACAGCTCGCACGCCTCCGCATGCGCGACACGCGATTCCAGCTGCGGTGGATGCAGAGCTGGGCCTGATTCGAGAATCGATCGAGCGCTACTTCACCGTCAAGCTACTTCACGGTCACCTTCGGCGGCGACGCGTAATCGTTCCACAGCCGCTCGGAAACCTTCGCGTCGACGTCACCGTCGTGGACGTAGTAGCGGTACCTCGAGACGTACGGCTTGCCCTTCTCGATCTTGAAGTCCCCCGCCTGGCACGGTGACCAGTTGAAGAACGGCTCGCTCGGGTGGATGCGCATGTTCTGGGGAAAGCGGAAGTTCGACGGGTGACAGAGAATCGTCGTGCCCGCGGGCGCTCCGTCGATGATTCCGTAGACCTCGCACCAGCGCGCGGTCGTCGCGTGACCGTCCTTGCGCGTCTTGCCTTCGCTCGTCAGGAACTTGCAGTTGTCGCCGGGACCTTCCCACTGACCCGAGCCGCGGAAGCCCATGCCACCGTAGCGGTATTTCTTGAGCTCGAGTGGCGCGTCGGTGACAGCGTTCTGCACCGAGACGATGTCGAAGAGGTAGTAGTCGTCGATCGCGTAGATGCGAACGTCCCACGACTCGCTGAGAACCGCCTTCGGTCCGCCGGGAGCCTTGAGGTCGAGAAAACGGTGACCGACGCGGAACCAACCGAAGACGCTGCCAGCGCCGAACGTGTCGAGCCCCGTGTGCTCGATGCGCCCCTCCGCCTTCTTGCTGTTCCAGAAGTCGACCTTGCGGCCTTCGAAGGTCGTGTTCGTCCACGGAAACCAGATGCCGTGGTGATGCTTGTGCGCGGGCGGGAAGTCGTTCGTCATCACGCGGCCCGACGGCGTCCAGACCGGGTGGATGTAGCCGCTGCGGTCGTAGAGCGGGTCCGGCTTCCCCGGCGGCTTGACGATCGCCGTGTTGTACTGGAGAAGACGCCGACCACCGCTGCGGAAGAGGAGCGCGCTGCCGTCGTTCGTGCACTCGATGTACGAAGCGCCAGGCTTAGCCGATTTGGGCAGCTCGCCCGCCATCAGCGTGTAGCTCCGCTTCGAACCCGCCGCCAACTTGTCCCGAACAATCCAGTGAATCGTGCTGCCGCTCGCATCGCGTTGCACCTCGACGGGGTGCTTCACTCCGCCGTCATCGCGCAAGATGATCAAGGCCGCGGCCCCCCGGAGGCTTTTCGGAACTTCGACCGAGACCGGAGTGTTGATGCGGTCGAACCGGCCCGCGTCGACCTCGAGGCCGACCGTCTGCGCGTCAAGCGCAGCCGAACGGACAAGAGCGAGCGACCCGAGACAGACAGAAAGCAGCTTGCGCGTCACGTCGTTGGTTCCTCGTGATATATCGAACCTGCGGGATTCGAGTGAAATAGGCAGGCGTTCAGCTTAAGTTGGTTTCGGCGGAAAACCAAGGAAGAGTGATGCCGGACCCGGACCGCTTTACACAGCTGCTCTCGAAGGCTCGAGGTGGCGATCGGTCTGTGCTGGATCGCATCGTCGCTCAAGTCCACGAGGAGCTTCACGGTATCGCGGAAGCCCACGCGCAACGCGAACGGTCCGATCACACGCTCCATCCGACGGCTCTCGTCAACGAGGCCTACTTGCGCCTCGTCGATCAGCGCAACGTCGATTGGAAGAGTCGTACGCACTTCCTCGCGATCGCGTCGAAACAGATGTTCCGCGTCCTCGCCGATCACGCGCGCGCGCGCGGTGCGGCAAAGCGTGGCGGCGGCGCCTACCGCGTCACGCTCCACGACTCGAACATGCCCGACGGCGACACGTCGATGTGCCGTGAGACGCTTCGAGAGGTCGGGCTGACGATTCCGACGGAAGCACAATCGGAGTTCGCTGCTCGCGGTGGCACGACCACGCCCTGGTCCTGCGGCGCGGAGAAAGCCGGCCTCGAAGGGTACGCGAATCTCGCCGACGAGTTTTCGAAGAACTTCGGGGGCGCTCCCGGCTTCGGCTCCGTCGAATGGAATGACGGCTACACCGCCCACGCCCCCGTCGGAACGTACAAGCCGAATCCGTACGGGCTCTACGACGTCCACGGCAACGTCTGGGAATGGTGCCGCGAATCGAGAGTGTCGTACGACGTCGACCCGCGGGAAGGAGATGGGTTTCGCCTCGGAACCGAAGACTCCGTTCACATGAGCCGTGGGGGGAGCTTCTACGACACCGAGCCGTTCGCGAGGTCGACCATGCGCGTCCCCTACGGCACGGACGGTCAAGACGCGACGCTCGGGGTCCGCCCCTCTAAATCCATTCAAAGAAGCAAGCAACCGTGATTCGACTGACAACCGTCGCTCTCGTCTGTGTCGCTCTCGCCGCGACCGTTCACGCGAACCCGCGCGTCCTGATCATCGGAGACTCCATCTCGATCGGCTACACCAAGCCGGTGATCGCGGAGCTCGAGAGCATCGCCGAGGTCCGCCGCATCCCGGGAAACGCCGGGCACACGGGCATGGGCCTCGAAGGCCTTCCGAAGTGGCTCGACGAGAAGAACGGGAAGTGGGACGTCATCCACTTCAACTGGGGACTCTGGGATCTCTGCTACCGCAACCCGAACTCGAAGACTCAGGGACGGCGAGACAAGGTCAACGGGAAGATCACGCACACGGTCGAGCAGTACGTCGAGAATCTCGCCAAGATCGTCACGATCCTCGAGAAGACGGGAGCCGAGCTCATCTTCGCGACGACGACGC
>CAYZGY010000452.1:0-6782 GCA_964478085.1 uncultured Planctomycetia bacterium | reverse complement strand
ACTTTCCCAGAGATAGTCGAAGACCTCGACGCTCGGCTCGAGCACCCAGTCTGGATTGTGAGCCCCGTGAAGCTCGGGATTCATGAAGGTCCCCTCGACGAGTCCGCCGAGGAAGACATCGTCGAGACCTTGCCGTGAGTCTGCGACCAGCCGCATCCCATCGAGGTAGGCGCGGATCTCGTCGAGGGGAGCAGCGAGTGTCGCGAGGATACATCCCGTCACGCCGCGCTTCGCCTGGTACGAGAGCACCTCTCGGATGCGCTGTGCGTGCGCCTCGACGGACTGCTTTCCCTTCGCGAGCCACTCGATGTCGTTGAGCTGAACGTCGATCCAGCCCGGCGCAAGCCAGAGATCGCTCGCGTCGACGACTTGCGAGCCCCCTGAGGCTGCTCCCTCCTGGATCGACTCGAGCCGGCCGTGCTCGCGCCCCCCCCCCACGTCGCCCCCGGCGGGCAACGACGAGCCGACGATCCGAGCGCCGCGAATCAGGATCGGACCAGCCATCTCACGCGAGCGCGATACGCATCGATTCGGTCAGCACCTCGAAGCTCTCGAAGAGCGCTTCCCGCGGCGTGACGAGCGGTGGCGCGATCTTGAGGCAGCCTCCGCCGAGGCCGACGGGCGCGAGCATCAGCAGACCGCGATGGTAGGCGTGCTCGGTGACGGCGTAGGCGAGATCCGCATCCGCCTCGAGCGTTCCGGGACGGACCAAGCGGATTCCTCCGACGAGTCCGCGCGCGCGGACGGCACCGACGTGCTCGGGGAACTCCTTCTCGAAAGTCTCGCAAGCTCCGAGCAGATCGCCCTCGAGCGCCGCGGCCTTCGCGACGAGGTCGTCGGACTCCATCGCATCGAGGCAGCCGAGTCCGGCAGCTACCGAAAGCGGCGCGCCGGCGTGCGTCGATGTCATCGTTCCGGGCGGGTACGTCGAGAGGACATCCGCTCGACCGATGAGACCCGACAGCGGCAGCGAGCTCGACATGCCCTTTCCGCACGCGAAGAGGTCCGGCGCGATGTCGTAGTGCTCGAAGGCGAAGAAGCGTCCGCTGCGTCCGTAGCCGGCTTGCACCTCGTCGAAGGCGAGCAACGCGCCGTGCTCGTCGCACCAGCGCCGGAGCGCCTGCGCGTACTCCTTCGGAAAAAAGTCGGGTCCGACGCCGAGGAACGACTCCGACATAACGCCGGCGACGTCGGAGGGATCGACACCGGCCGCTTCGATCGTCTTCTCAAAGACAGAGAAGGAGGTGTCCTCGAGGAGGTAGCCATCGGGAAACTGCACCTGGAGAAAGCTCTGATCATCGACGCCGATCCACTCTTTGAGCGGAGGAATTCCGCCGGCGTACTGCGCACCGAGCGTGCGGCCATGAAAGCCACCGCTGAACGAGACGATGATCTTCTTCGAGGGCTTCGTGCGTCGACCCCAAGTTCGCATCATCTTGATCATGCACTCGATGGCCTCGGAGCCGGTCGAGAAGAGGAAGACCTTTTCGAGCCCCTCGGGCGATCTCGCGACGAGACGCTCGCAGAGCTCCGCGCGCGCCTCGTGCGGGAAGGCGAAAGTCGAGAGCAGCGGTCTGTCGATCATCGCACGCACGCGCTCGACGACGGGCTCGGGCGCATGGCCCGCGTTGGCGACGAGCACGCAGGAGCTCCAGTCGATCCAGCGATTGCCGAAGGGATCCTCGATCTGGTAGCCCTCGGCACGGTCCCAGAGGACCGGAGGCAGACAGGCCATCGTCGGCGGCTCGACCGCGAGGAGGCGCTCGAGGATCGGGACGGCGTCCGGAGCGGGCTGCGCGGTCACGATGCGGCGATGCTCGGTCTCGACTCGCGGAACTTCGCGCGGCTCGAGCGAGTAGCGTCCGTACATCTTGCCTTTCTCGACTGCCAGATCAGTCATCGATCAATCCTTCCTCACTGAGGCCTCGACGCATTCGATCTTCGTCACCCGCGTAGCAGATCGAAAGGCTGCCGCGGAAGAACCAACGACTCGGGTGACCCGGCTCGAGACAGAAGATCGAGTTGTCGACGACGTCCGAGACGACACGCGTCGCTCCGTCGACCTCGATCGACATCGAAAAGCCGAGACGACGCAGGAGCGGCAGGCCACCCGCTGCGTCCCAGAGCTTGACGCGTCCAATGTAGGACAAGAATCGCCCTTGTGCGAGACCTGCGAGCGGCACGACCGCGGCGCCGAGCGCCATGACGTTGTTCGGAAGCGAGCAACCGCCTCGTTTGGCGAGCTGCTGCGTGATCGCAATCAGCCCGTTCACGCCGTTCGGCTTCTCGGGAACGGGGAGCTCCCGCCAAGACCAAGAGCCGTCGTCATTACGGCAGCCCTCTTCGACCGCGTCGCCATTCGAAAGGACGATCTCGCCGTACTCGGGCAGATAGATCGCACCGTCGACGAGACGACCGTCCTCCATGTAGCCGACCGAGACGCCCCAGTTGGGCAGGTAGTGAGCGAAGGGTGCCGTTCCGTCGATCGGGTCGACGACGAAGGCCTTGCCACGTAACGCGCTCGAGACGTAATCCTCGCCTTTCTGAGCAATCGTCTCTTCGCCGATGATCCGCACACCGGCCGACTCGTCCTCGAAGCGCTCCGTGAAGAAGGCCTCGATCTCGCGATCGGCCTGCGTGACGATCGATTGGTCGTTCTTGATCTCGCGGCGAAGGTTCTTCTTGGCTTCGCGGGCGACGGCGCCGGCCTCGAGCAGCCAGTCGACGATCCGGTCTCGGTTCCAGCTCAAACGAGCGCCTCTCCGTAGATGCTCACGAACGATTCCTCGACCTTGCGCCGCACGAGCTTACCCGACGGGCCGATGCCTCCAGCGTCCTTGAGGCTCTCCAGGCTGACGACCCAGGGGCCGATCTGCTCGTCGACGGGCTTGCGTCCGTTGTACTCGCGGATCGTCTCCTCGAAGTACGACTTCACGCTGTCGTCGATCTCCACTCCTTCACGAACGAAGAAGACGCAGCCGAGCCGTGGCTTGGCGTCACCGATGACGACCGCCTCCTCGAGCAGGTTGCGCCCGCCGAGATCCATCGCCTTGATCTCGTCCTCCATCGGCACGGGGAGGTAGTTGAGCCCGTTGTCCGTCGTGATGCGATCGGACACCTTGCCGAGCACGAGCAGGCGCTTGCGCTCGTCGAAGCCGCCACGATCACCCGTGTGCTTGCGTCCGTTGAACGGAACGAGCGTTCCGTCGGGCTCGACGTAGCCTCGAGCGATCTGTGGCCCCTCGACGACGAGCTCCTCGCCTTCGATGAGCGCGCGGGCGCCCGGGAAGAGGTCGCCGCAAGTGCCGAAGGCTCCGCGACGACGATCTCGCGGATGGCAGACCGCGAGCGGTCCCGTCGTCTCGGTCATGCCCCAACCTTGGAGCACGGTGATGCCCATGACCTCGAGCAACGCCATCGATTGAAGGTTGGGCTTCGCGCCGCCGATGACGACAAAATCGGGCGTGCCGAGCCGCTTCTGGAACATCTTCCCGAAGAGCTTGCGTGAGAAGTGAATCCACGGAAGCGACAGGGGACCACGCTTGCGTCCCTGCTCGAGTGAAACGACGCCTTCCTCCGCGCGGCGGAGGATCCGCTTGATGACTTTGCGGATGCGAAGCGGAATCTTCGCGAGCTTCTCGAGCTCCGGCGGCACCTTCTTGCCGGCGAAGTCGAGGCAGAGCTTCTCGTAGAAGCCGCTGCGCATGCGGTTGAGCACGATCGGCACGAGGATCAGCGCGTCGACCTTGCCCGTGCGCTCCTCGGTCAGTCGAGCGAGGTTCTGCACATCCGAGAAGATCATGCGTCGCGGCTTGACGGCGATGAAGCCCATCACGCAGACGAACGCGAAGATGTGGCTCGCCGACAGAGGCGAGTGCACGCACATGCCTTCACGCAGGAAGTCGAGATCGCGAATGTTCTCGATCGCGGCTTCCATGTTCTCGAGGCTGATCTCGGTGCACTTGGCGAAGTCGCTCGAGGTGCCCGAGGTGAAGATCCAGGCGACGGGGTGATCCTTGTGAAGCTCCGCCGTGAAGATGTATCGGTCGGCGTCGATGGATGGACGTCCCTCGAGGAGCTTCGCGATGTGCTCGGGCTCGAGGTTGATGTCGATGCGCTCGTCGATGTAATCACCCCAACCGTCGGCCCGCGTGCCGAAACCTTCGGAGACCGCGAGAGCGCGAACGTTGTAGCGACGCAAGTAGAGCTGCTGCGTCGGCTCGTCCCAGTTCGGGTAGAGCGGCACGACCGTGAAGCCGTGCGATATCGCCGCGAAGGCCGCGACGAGAAACTCGACGGTCTCCTCGCTCTTGAAGAGCAGCGCGACACGCTTTCTCCCATCCGTCTCCCAATCATCACAGTCCCAGCCCTCGAAGGCCGGGCGATAAGCCCGTACGGCGTCGAAAACCTCGCGCCCCGTGAGCTTACGAACACAGCGCCCGCTTCGTCCGAAGTTCTCGAGACTCAGATCCAGATCTGGCAGCCCCTCGACCAAAGTCCGGAAGGTGCCCCCACCCATCGTTTCAGCCATCAGAAACCTCCCGTCTCAGGATTTCCGCGCAAACCGATCGATTCGGGTACTGTACGCGTTCGGAGGCCCCTCGGCAAGCTCTCCCGAAACGGACGGCATGACCGCGCCTGAAAACCTTGCTGGGTGGGATGAATCGATCGCACGGCTCCTTCAGGAGCCGGGATCGAGAGGGGGCTTCCCGAAAGCCCCCTGAAATCACAGATCGAGATCGTCGACTTCGCTAGCACGCTCCATGACGAACTGGTAACGCGCGGACGCGTCCTTCCCCATGAGCTCGTGGATGACCTTGTCCGTCTCGAACTCGTCGACGACGAGAACACGTTGAAGCGCTCGCGTCCGCGGATTCATCGCCGTGTCCTTGAGCTGCGGAGGGCTCATCTCGCCGAGGCCCTTGAACCTCGTCACGGCGTCGTCGCTGACCTTGCCGCTGAGCTCCTCGATGATCTTCTCCTTCTCCGCGTCGGACCAGGCCCAGTGCTTGTTGCCTCGATGGTCGATGCGGTAGAGCGGCGGCATGCCGAGGTAGACGTAGCCGCCTTGGATCAGCCCGGGGAGGTAGCGGTACAGGAACGTCAGGAGCAGCGTCATGATGTGGTGACCGTCCGAATCGGCATCCGTCAGGATGATGATCTTGTGGTACCGGAGCTGCCCGATGTCGAAGTTCTTACCCATGCCGCAACCGAGCGCGGAGACGATGTCGGCGAGCTCCTTGTTTTGGAGCACCTTCGAGAGCGTCGCCTGCTCGGTGTTGAGCACCTTTCCGCGCAGCGGCAGGATCGCTTGGTACTTGCGATCGCGAGCCTGCTTCGCGGAGCCTCCGGCGGAGTCACCCTCGACGATGAAGAGCTCGGAGTCGTCGGGACGCGTGCTCTCGCAATCCGCGAGCTTGCCCGGCAGGTTGAGCCGGTGCGAGACGGCCGACTTGCGCTTCACTTGCTTGGCCGCATCGCGCGAAGCGGCGCGTGCGCGTGCTGCGAGGACGGCGCGCGCGACGATCGCCTTGGCGATCGTGCCGTTCGAGTTGAAAAAGAGCTCGAGGTTCGTCGCGATGGTGTTGGCGACTTGGGAAGTTACCTCGGGGTTGTTCAGACGGTCCTTCGTCTGACCCTGGAACTGCGGGTCGAGGTGGTAGACTGAGAGAATCGCGTTGAGCCCTTCGCGCAGATCGTCGGGAGTCAGTGTGACTCCACGCGGCTGGAGCTCGTGATTGTCGATGTAGTTGCGCACCGCGCGCACGACGGCCGTCTTGAGTCCCTGCTCGTGCGTGCCGCCCATCGGCGTATGGACTCCGTTGACGTACGAGCGGATGTGCTCGTTCGTTTCGTCGGTGCACTGGAGGGCGCTCTCCATGCGCGGCGCGTTCTCGTTCTCGTTCTCGAGATAGAAGAGAAAGTCCGTCGTCGGACGAGCGCCGCGCTCCTTGACGATCTTCTCGAGGTACTGGCGGATGCCCTCGTCGAACTTGAACGTCGACGACTCTTTCGTCGTCCCGTCACGGAAGACGATGCGCAGGCCCTTGTGCAGGTACGCGCAGGACTCGAGGTGCTCGCGGATGCGCTTGGGATCGAAGGTGTGCTTCGTGAAGATCTGCGAGTCGGGCTTGAAGTAGATGCTCGTGCCGGTTCCCTTCGCCCGCCCCTTCTTCTCGAGCGGGGTCGTCGGCTTGCCACGACGATACGACTGCTCGTACTCGTGTCCGCCACGCCGGACTTTCGCGACGAGCTTCGAGCTCAACGCGTTGACGACTGACGAGCCGACGCCGTGAAGACCGCCCGAGTGCCGATAGTTGTTCGAGTCGAACTTGCCGCCCGCGTGGAGGTGCGTCAAGACCGTCTCGAGGCCCGACTTCTTCGTCTCGGGGTTCTTGTCGATCGGGATGCCGCGCCCGTTGTCGACGATCTCGATGCCCAGCGCGTCCTTGTCGAGCTTGACCTCGATCGTCGACGCGTGACCGTTCATCGCCTCGTCGACCGAGTTGTCGAGGATCTCCCAGATCAGGTGATGCAGACCGCGCACATCGACGCCGCCGATGTACATCGCGGGACGCTTGCGAACGGGCTCGAGTCCCTTGAGGACCTGGATCTCCTTGCCGCCGTAACGACCCTTCGAGCCGGCCTTGGCTTTCGTCTTGGATTTGGACTTCATCTTCGTCGTCGCCATGTTTCGCTCTACTTCTTCTTGCCCTTGCCGTTCGAAGCCCCGTTCGAAATGCGCCCGTGCCAGAACGCCGGCTAGGTCTCGGAGTTGGGCG
>CAYZGY010000451.1:5547-6782 GCA_964478085.1 uncultured Planctomycetia bacterium | reverse complement strand
CTCGCAGGCGAATCAGGACTCCCGTCCTCCGCGGAGCGCCGAAGCGCTCGCGCGCGAGCAGCAACGCATCGCCGAAGAGGCTCGCGAGATCTCTCAGCAGCTGCGTGAAATGGCCGAAACGCTTCAGCGCAACGAACTGATGAACGACGCTGAAACGCGCCGATTCGAGAACGAGGTCACCTCGCCACTCGACGACCTCGGCGAAGATCGGCTTCCGCGCAACGCTCGCGATATCGAACAGATTCCGCAGTCCGACGAGCCGCGCGAGCAGATTCGTCGCGTCCAAGCCGATGCGGAGCGCCTCGAGAAGCAGTTAGAGAACGTCGCCAAGAGCCTCGCTGGAAGCGGAGATTTCCGCGAGATCCTCCAACGCCTCGATTCGCTCATCGAACTTCACAAAGATGTGATCGACGAGACTCGCGGCGGGGTTCAAGCTGCTCAGGGTCAAGAGTGATCGCCGGCTGGATATCGAAATCGAACTGCGAACGACCCGGAAACCCAGGGACGTGATCATGACTACCTCGTTGATCTTCTGCGGAGCCCTCCTCCTCGCGAGTCCCCAAGACGCGCCCGAGAAGGCGGCTGTGCCCTCGAAGACCTCTGCGCCGGCGCCGGCCCGGAGCGTCGAGACGAAGGACACGAAGCTCGCGTCCGAGGTCCAGCGTCGCTTCCTTCGCCTCGTCTCGTTGATGGGCAAGCTGCTCGAAGCGCACGAGGAGGGGAACGAGTCGGGCCGACTCGAGACAGCGCTTCATCGCGCGCGCCAGCTCGGCATCGTGATTCGCCTCGATCGAATCCGTTCCTATCTCGATCAACGCAAGCTCCGCGACGCCCTAGAGGAGCAGCTCATCGCCGAGAAGGACCTCGCGCGTATCGCTCGGATCCTGCGTGGGGAGGACGAGGTCGAGCGCATCAAGGAGCAGGATGAGAAGCTCGAAGAGCTCGGAGACCAGCTCAAGCGGCTCGAGCGACTCAAGAAGGATCAAGAGGAGAACCTCGAGGAGACCAAGGAGCCCGAGGAGGAGCCCGAGGAGGAGCCCGGTGCCGACGGATCGAATCCCGAGAGCGACGAAGAGCGTCGGCGACTGAACGAAGAGCTCGCCAAGAAGGAGCGCGAACTTCAGCGCAAGACCGAGCAGCTTCAGCGCGCGATCGATCGCCAAGCTCGGCGTCAGGCCGAGGCGGAGCGTCGCGAACAGGAACACGCGCACGGTGAGGAAGGGCGCGAAGGCCAA
>CAYZGY010000451.1:4958-5447 GCA_964478085.1 uncultured Planctomycetia bacterium | reverse complement strand
CAAGGCCAACAAGGCCAACAAGGCCAACAAGGCCAACAAGGCCAACAAGGCCAACAAGGCCAACGCTCGCAGCGCAGCCAAAGTCAGCGCAGTCAACGCAGCGCCGAATCCCTCCGACGAGCCTCGCGCAGCATGCAAAGTGCCGCGCAGCGACTCGACGCGGACAATCGGCAAGGCTCCCGCGAAGACCAGGAGCAGGCGCTCGAGCAGCTGAACCGCGCGATGGGGGAGCTCGAGCAGGAGCAGCAAGACGTCGAGGCCCAGCGTCGCGAGGAGATCGCCCGCGCAGTGACAGGTCGACTCCACTCGATGCTCGCCGAGCAGCAGCTCATCACCGCCGAGACTCGGCTCGTCCACGAGTTGCGACCCGGTTCCACCGAGGCGAAGCCGGCGGAGCCGACCTCGAGCGACGACTCGTTCGAGGATGGGTCTTCCGAGGATGGGTCTTCCGAGGATGGGTCTTCCGAGGATGGGTCTTCCGAGGATGGG
>CAYZGY010000451.1:0-4858 GCA_964478085.1 uncultured Planctomycetia bacterium | reverse complement strand
CGAGGATGGGTCTTCCGAGGATGGGTCTTCCGAGGATGGGTCTTCCGAGGATGGGGACGACGTCACGTCTCCGCTCTCCGATGAATCCTACCGCGCCGAGACTCGCTCGCTCGCGCGGCGCGAGCGCAGCCTCCACACGGACGCTGACGACATCCTGCGCATCCTCTCCGAAGACGAGACTTCCGTCGTCGCTCCGGAGATCCTCCGCCGCGTTCAAGACGATCTCGAGAACATCGCGAAGCGACTCGACGAGGGAGAATCCGGCCGGCTCGTCGAGATCCTTCAGACGGATGTCGAAGACGCTCTCAACGAGCTCATCGAAGCGATCAAGCCGGCGAGGCGACGTCCGCGGCCGGGGGAGAGCGAGGCTCAGCAGCAGCAACAGCAACAGCAAGGGCAGCAGGGACAGCAGGGACAGCAGCAGCGAGAGAATCTCATCACACCGGTGATGGAGATCCGGATGCTCGTCAGCGCCCAGAAGAGGGTGCGCGTCCGCACTGCTCGTTGCCACGAGCTCGGAGTCCTGCCGCCGAAGGGTGACGGTGCCACCGGCGGCGCGGACCCGGAGCTCGACGCCCTGCGCGCCGAGCAGGCCGAACGTATCTCCTTTGCCCAGAAGTCTTTGAGTGGCCTTACGGAGGAACTTATCCGGAAGTACCCCGTGATTGACCAGTTCCTGTTAGGGCTCGATAATGAGGGCGGTGACGCTGAAGACGCGTTACGCGATGCCGATTCAGAAGAGAGTTCGGGTGAATCGTCCGAGTTCGACGACCTCGAATTGGGGGACGACGATGACGACGACTTGGACCTCGATCTCGACGACGATGACGACGCGGACGACGCGGACGACGCGGACGACGCGGACGACGCGGACGACGCGGACGACGATGACGACGCGGACGACGCGGACGACGATGACGACGCGGAACCGAGGCGCTCACGTCCGCTCGAACGGAAGATCAAGAAAGACAAACACGACGGCGACGATATTTAGCAGCCGAGTTCGAAGGATCTGACCATGAATTCACTCGCTCCCCGTTTCGAATCGATCACGTCGAAGCTCGTCGTGGTGCTCGCTCTCTTCTTCGTCGGCTCGACGAGGCTCGAAGCCGCGCCGCACAAGGCCGAGCGGAACGCGCCGTTCGTCTGGTCCGCCGGCGCGGTCTGGTCGGACTTCGTCCGTCACGTCCAGAGCATCGGGAAGGGTGACATCCTCCCCGAGGTCGCTCTGACGCACGCGCACGATGAGGACGAGGATGATCTCGACCTCGACTCGGATCTCGAGATCGGCAAGACGGAAGACGAGCATACCGATCACAGCGACTGCGAGTTCGCTCTTCCCGATCGTTCGAACGGCGACCCGATCCTCGGTATTCTCTTCCGCTACTCGAAGGAGATCGTTCAGCTGCACGCTCAGTTCGAGACGATCGACGGTGCGGTGAAAGCGAGCCCGGAGCGCGACGCCAAGATCGCGAATCTCGTGGCCGCCGCGCGCGCCGGCCACGATCCGTTCGTTCGCGAGTACGCCGAGCACTTCGCCGCGCGCCACGCTCTCGAGAATGGCGATCACGAGACCGCGAAGGAGTCGCTCCTGCGTCTGGTCGACTCACGCTACTTCCTCGATCGCCCCGCCGCACGCCGCGAGCTCGCGAAGACCTACCGTGCACTCGGCGAGGACACGCACGCGATTCTCGAGCTCCAGTTCTTCCTCGCGGATCTGGCCGCAGGCCAGGTGACCGAGCGCCAGTGGGCCCACAAGCAGCTCGAGGAGATCCGCCAGAATCACGACGGACCTCTCCACGACTGCGTCGATCGAAGCGACGCGATCTCGGGCCTCATCGCGAAGACCAAGACCGGCGAGGCGACGCAAGGCGAGCAGGAGGAGGTCGAGGACATCCTGACGAAGATCGCCGACCTGCTGGAAGATCAGTCGAACCGCTGTCCGTCGTGCAAGTCGCGGGTCAGCGCGAAGTCGGGCGCCTGCAAGAAGGGCTGCCCGATCGATCAGCTCGTCAAGATGCAGAAGTCCGGCCAGAAACCGGGGCAGAAGCCCGGACAAAAGCCGGGGCAGAAGCCTGGGCAAAAGCCCGGTCAGGGCGATCCCGACCAGAACAAGCCGAGCGAGCAGGCCGCGAAGGACTCCAAGCTCCGCAAGGGGCAGCCAGGTCCCGCGCGTCTGAAGAACGTCCCCGACTCCCTCAAGGAGAGTTGGGGTCGCATCAACGACCGCGAGGTCCGCCGCTCGCTCCGCGAGGCTTGGGTGCGTATGCCCGCGCGATATCGTCACCTCGTCAAGGGGTACTACGACGACATCAACGAGATCGAAGCTCCGTCTCGAAAGTCGGGCGCTCGAAAGTCGGGCGCTCGAAAGTCGGGCGAGTAAGCGTCTCTCGTTACCCTAGGTCGTATCCGACGATCGTCCACTGACGATCCGGCCGACCTGGTGTCTCGTTCTTGCCGAGGTACATCCGCACGAGCGGTCGTTCGTGGATGAACCCTCGTTCGCAGAGAGCTGCTTCCCACGTTGGCGTCGGGTCGAGGACGTCGAGCGCGAAGTCCTTGGTCGATTCGTCCTCGACGAAGGAGCCGATCGAGGCATCGAGGAGCTCTAACGCGTCGTCCTCGCGTTTCGCGATGAGCGGCGCGACCTTGTCGAATCGCGAGCCGTCGCGCCCGAAGCAATAGGCTTCGACTTCGCCGCTCCGCTCGATACAGAACGCGCGCTCAGGCAGCCGCCGATACAGCTCGTCGAGAATCCACGTACGCGCGGCGCCGAAGACCGCTCGATCGATCTCGACGATGCGCGCGAGGTCGGACGTCTCGATCGCGCGCACCGCGGCGGAACGCTCGAAGGTTCGCCGCGTCAGCTCCTCCTTCGGCAGGACCCAACGACCGAGCGGCCGCTCCTCGACGAAGCCGAGGCGTTCGTAGACGGTCTGCCCAGCGGGGGTCGCGTCGAGCTTGATCGTCGCGCCCGTGCCCTCGAAGCTCTCGATCGTCGCGCGCATCAGTTCCGTCGCGAGTCCCCGCCGCCGGTAGGGCGGATCGACGAGGATCATGCCGATCCAGCCGATCGACTCGTAGCGCGTCGTCGTTCCTGTCCCGGCGTCGATGCCGTCGATGCTCCCGATGAAGCAGCCTTCGGGTCGCTGCTCGAGGATTCGTCGCCAATCGTCCTCGACCTGATTCCAGCCGGCCGTCTCCTTCAGGCGCATTCCGAAGGGAATGTCGGCCAGGGTCATCCGTCGAATCTCGATCGAGGGTTCCGTCACCTTACGACTCCGCAGGCTTCAGACCGGGTCGCTTCGACGAGAGGAACTCGATCGGCACCCGTGGTGTCTTGTCGAGCGCCAGATCGGTGAGCGTTTCTCCGAGCACGCTCGTAAACTTGAATCCGTGGCCCGAAAGACCCGCCGCGAAAACGACGCGTGGGTCGGCGGGGTGGCGATCGACAACGAAGTGCTCGTCCGCCGTCATCGTGTACATGCACACCTTGTGATTTCGGACGTCGTGGCTCACGGTCGGGAGACACTCGGACAGGAACTTCGTCACGCGATCGCGATCCTCGTCGATGAGATCGCGCTCGACCGAGAGCGGATCGTCGACGACCTGGCCGCCTGTGTGCTCGGCGACCTTGATTCCTACGTCGTCGACGACCGGGAATCCGTAGAAGAGCCCGTCGGGATGCTCGAAGAGGTAGCCGGGGAAGCCATTCGATGCGCGATGGCGCTCGTCATCGTCGCCGAACCAGAAGAGGGGCTTTCGCCGAACGACGAGAGGTACGTCGAGGCCGCTGAGCAAATCCGCGGCCCAAGCGCCGGCGGTGACGATGAGTCGGTCGGCCGCGTAGACCGACTTGTCGGTGCGGACGACGATGCCGCTCCCGTCCGTCTCCCACGATTCGATCGCCTCGTTCGCCACGCTCGTCGCGCCGAGTCGCTCGGCTTCCGAGAGGTGACGGAGTACGCATTCTTCGACGCGCAGGTAGCCGCCGCCTTTCTCGTAAACGCCCGACATGCCCTCGGGTATCGCGAAACCCGGTAGCTCCCGTGCGATGTCCTCGGCGGAAAGCTCCTCGATGTCGAGGTGATGGCGCCGCGCGCTTTCGAGGACGCCCGCGAGTACGGCTCCGTTCGATGGGCCGACTTGGAGCAGGCCCGTGCGAACGTGCAGGTTCGTAGCCGTCACATCCTCGAGCTCGTCCCAAAGCTCGTAGGCGCGACGCAAGATCGGCACGTAGTCGGGGTGCTCGTGGTAGACGAGCCGGATGATTCGCGTGTCACCATGGGAGCTTCCGCGGTCGTGACCCGGCGGAAAGCGATCGATGCCGATCGCACGGGCTCCGGCTCTCGCGAGGTGGTAGAGTGCCGCGCTTCCAACGCCTCCCGTTCCGGCGACGATGCAGTCGTATCGCTCCATCGACGTTCTCCTCTCACTTTTCTTTCGATGCGTTCCGCTGCTGCGGATGGCTCAGGATTCCGGCGTGAGAAACTCCGTCTCGAGCGCGCGCCAACGTGCCGCGACGAACCCTCCGTGTTTCGCGAGCGACTTCGAGATCTTCTCGACCGGCTTCTCGTCCCAGAGCTTCGACGGCTTCTTGCTGAAGAACTTGTCCGCGACGCAGATCAGCTTCTCCTCGATCGTCTCGGGCAGGTAGTCGCGCTCGGGAATCGGAAGCGACTGTGTACGAACATCGTCGGCCGTGATCCCGGCACCCGTGTGTCGTTCACAGGCACGTGCGTGGATCGGCAAGCCTTCCGACTCGAGGATCTCTCGGCCGATGATCCCGTGGCAAATGTACGGCGCGTCCCCCGTGCAGCCGATCTCCGGCGCGTCGCAGTGCCCGATGCCGATATCG
>CAYZGY010000450.1:0-6788 GCA_964478085.1 uncultured Planctomycetia bacterium | reverse complement strand
CCGCAGTGACCCACACCCGCAGTGACCCACACCCGCAGTGACCCACACCCGCAGTCACCCACACGAAGCGAACGGGTCACCGCGTCCGCCGGCTGAAGCCGCTCTGCTGGTCGGGGTGAATCGATCGCGCGCAGCGCGAGCGAGAGGGGCCTTCCCGAAAGGCCCCTTGAAGAAGTCGATTCGGCGTCCAAACGGCCGATTCGCCCGAGCTCTTCGTCGCTGAAACTCGCCAATGCTCAAGAAAGCTGCAGGTCGCGCTTATCGCCGCCGAACTTTCCGAAGAGCTCGCGTCTTGTCTGTTCGGTTCGCTCGAGCTTCGACCTCATCTGCTCTCTCTTTTTCCGCATGCGCTCGAGGCGCTTCTCGCTGTAGACGATGGCGGCTTCGACGACGTCGAGGGTGTGGCCGAGTCGGCCCTCGAGGAAGATGTCGCTGAAGAGCGCGTCGAGGAAGCTCATCAGGATCGGCTCGAACTGGTCCATCTCGATCTTGAGATTGACGACGCAGACGAGCTCTTTCTGCGCGAGCTTGAGGTTGCGGTTCGCGCCGTCGATCATCTCCTTGGCGCGACCGATGTTCGAATGGCGGAAGAGGTTGCCTACGTAGCCACCCTCGACCCAGTTCTCGATGTCGAACTGGCCCTTGGCGACGATGAGGAAGCTGCGCGCGCTGGCGATGTAATCGAGGTTGTGCTGGAGGAGGCGGATCGCCTCATCGACGTTGATCGCGTCCTCGGTCAGCGAGTTCCACAGCTTCTCGGTCTTCTTGAAGTCCTCGTTGAGCGTGCGGACACGCGTCGAGTGCGTCGGCGCGATCTTGAGGAGAGCCTGGCGCTTCTCCTCCTTGAGGATCTCGCGCTTCGAGGTGAAACCGTCGAAGGCCTGGAATTTGGCTCGGATATCGTCACGCTGGCGCTCGAGGATCGTGCGTTCCTCACGCACCATCTCGACGACGCCCGCCGCGATGAAATCGTCTTTCGACCGATCGAAAAAGGGACCGGGGCGATCGTTGCGCTGGCGCTCGACGGCGACCTGGCTTCCGATCGTCTCGTACGGCAACGCGACGAGTCCCGTGTCGAAGCCTTCGTAGAGCTTGACGAACCGATCGAGGACCTCGAGATCCGCCTCGAGGAACTGCACCTGCCGACGCAGACGCCGCTCCTTCTCGAGCTTGATCTCGCAGTAACCCATCTCTTTCTCGATCTTCTCGAGCTTTCGAACCATGCTTCCCTCCTTACCAGGCTCCCGACCTCTGCGCTTCGGGATCCCGCGGATCGTCGTCTCTTCTCTCTCGGCGATCTCTCTTGGTGTCTCTCTCTCTGTAGTCTCGACCCCGCAAACGGCCGCGGGATTCACGGAAAACCGTTTCCGCATGAAAATCCGAGCTTAACTACGAAGCCTCGAACGGCTGGCCGCGCCGCCGCCCCAATATATAGGGTCGATACCCGTCCAAACGCCAAACTAGGCGCCTCTCGACCGAGGCTGCGTGGAATTCCCCCTCCGAACGAGCCGTGGCTCGCGCGGAGCTTTGTCGAGGCTGAACACACACGTGAACTGACGGATCGAAATCACCGTCTCGGCGGAACCACCGCCACATCTCACGTTTCCGCTTCTTACCTTGCGACCGTAAGCAAGTGTACTACCTGGGCCTTTGCGTCGCTGAGAAATCGCCCGAGAAGCGAGCGTGGCCTCCCGAACTAGGTCGCAAAACCGTAAATCGGCGATATTTGCGAATTCGCGCGGACGACGCCCCGCAAGCCGGATACAATGGATCTGCGGGGAACGAAAACCGTACAGGCCCATCTTTCAGAGGCCGTACTTTCGATACCTACCCTAAGGACGCAGGAACTCGACGTTTCGTTCTATCAAAATTGTCGAAGACTGTAAGCCGCAGCCCCGCCCCCGAGAATTCCCATGCTGACGAAGAAGCTCGCGTTCGTGTCGTGTTTGGCTCTGTCGATCTTGATCGGGACCGCGTGCGCGTGGGCGCAAGCCGAGAAACCCGAGATCGGACCGGCGCCCCGTCCGGCGGGCGTCGCGAAGGCGGGCGTCGCGAAGGCGGGCGTCGCGAAGGCGGGCGTCGCGAAGGCGGGCGCAGATGATTCCGCGCCGAAGCTGGCGACGTTGTCCTGGAAGCTCGGGACTTTCCACAAGTACCTCTGGCTCCAGAAGAACGCGAAGATCGGCGAGACGAACTTCCGATTCCAGCGCAGCCCTCGTGGTGCGAGCGGTGACTATCTGCTCCTCACGCGTCGACGGCTCGAGGGCCAGGGACGCACGCAGGAGACCGAAGGCACGCTCCGCTTCCGCACGGACGGCCGGACGGTCTCCTACCGTGAAGAGACCTCGTACCAGTTCGCGAACGCTCGGCCGTTCAAGAGCCTCCAGGAGGTACGTGTGCGTTTCGAGCGCGGCAAGGCAAACCTCTCGTTCGTCAACAACGGCAGACTCGATCAAGCCGCGAAGACCGAAGTCGAGCTCGCGAAAAACCGCAAGGTCTACCTCTTCGGCACCGTCTGCAACGAGCAGTGGAACTTGTTCACGCCGTACCTCGATCACGACAAGACCAGCAAGGTCTCCGTGCTCTACTCCGAGATGGGGAAGATCCTCGACCTGGAGTTCACGCCGAAGAAGAAGAACGCGAAGCTCCAGATCGCCGGCGTCGCGACCGAAGCGACGCGCTTCCGCTTCACGGCGGGCGCCCAAAAATGGGAAGGCGAGATCTGGGTCGACAAGAAGGGACGATTGCTGCAGTTCGTCTCCGGCGAGCTCAAGATCGTTCTGACGTCCAAGCCGGATTAACACCCCAACCGGCACGACGCGTGGTCAGCCCTCCTGGGCCTCTTTGCGAAGCTGCGTGAGCTCGCGCAGGCCGCCCTTGGTGATGCGCGTGAAGAACTCGAGGATCTCGAACTGCTCCGCGACGATGCGCTCGAGGAGCAGCAGGTCGTGCTGTCCACGCTCGTCGAAGTAGAAGTCGCTCTGATGGACGGGCATCTGGAAGAGCGGGTAGATCACGAACATCGAGTAGACGCGGCTCATCTGCAGGATCGACGTCAGTAGCTGATCGAGCCGATCGTAAGCCTCGCGGTACTTGCCGACGCCGCGGGCACGGTGCTCGCCGAGAAGGCTCTCGACGCGTGGACGCCAGTCGACGTCGAGGAACCGACGCCAGACCGGCTCGTGGAGAAGCCCCTCCTTCGGCTCGATCAGACGATCCTGAAACCAGCCCGTCAGCGCCTCGCGACGCGTCTCGAGCAGTGTCGGATCCCAGCCGCGACCGAGCGCCTTGATCTGGTTGATGCGCGACATCAACGCGTCGTGTGAACGGTGCGCCTCGGCGAGAGCTTTCGCGATGAAGGCCTCGGCCTCGAGATCCTCCTCACGCGCCTCGACCGCTTCACCGAAGAATACGTCGCGAGTCTCCGTGATCTCCGCGATCTTGAAGAAATCGACGCCGGGGAAGTCCTCCCTCCACTTCTCGAACGAGTTCGGATCCTCGTTGACGGGATTGAAGCTCGACGTGAGCACGAAGTCGCCCGAGTAGGTCTCGACCTCGCTGCCGCAGACCGCGAAGGTCGACCAACGCCCCCGAGTGACGACCGCAGGCTCGAGCGCAGCCGCCGCGGGAAAGCCGGCGAACTTCAGCTGCACGTAGACGCTCGCCTCGTCCGGCAGGTTCGTCCGCCCCTGCGCGTGGATGCGTCCGCCGATCCCCCAGTCTTCCCGAATCGCGGCGTCCATGACGATGTCGAACTCGCCGCGACTTTTCGCAGCTGGCAAGGCCGCCGGGTCGTCCTCGCCCTCGGGCGGGCGCGCAAGCCCTCTCGGTGGAAGATCGGTCTCGGAGTGCAGGTGAATCGTCCACCTGAGTCGCTGCGGCTGCCGCGGGATCTCGTCCTCGAACGGAACACGTGGCCCATTCGCAGAAGCGCCGGGTCCAGGAACTGGCTCGGGAGACCAGTCTCCCGTGACGAACGCAGCGAACGAGGCGCACTCGCGCTCCCCCGAAAGCACGCGAAGCGGCTGGACGAAAGGCCGCACGCGCGACTCGAACGAGAAGCGCCCTTCCGCGTCGGTCTTCACGATTTCATCGCCGACCACGACGTCGACCCCGACGCGCGGCTTGCGGGCGAAGTCGAAGACGATGCCGCTGATCGCGAGAGGTCGCCGCTCGACCGTCTCGACGAACGGCTCGGGATCCTCCTCGATCAGATCCTCCTCGATGCCGGAGCCGTAGAAGAACTGGGGCTTCTGCGAGACGCGCGGCTCCTGGAGGATCTCGCGCAGGTAGAAGCCGAAGAACACCATCGGCACGAGCATGACGGCCGTGAGGATGAGCACGGTCTTGGGCGAGGTCCGCGACTTTTTCTTCTTCTTCACGTCGAGGCTCTCCGCGGAGGATCAAAGACGGAATGGTACCACCCGTTTCGACGAGCGAACAGGCCGTGGCGTTGCAAGGGAGGACTTTCGATGCGTGCGGTTTTGTCCCAGAACGGCCCGGACTGATACAATCAGGGCATGAGTCAGGGAAACGAGAGCTCGAGCGGGTCCGACCCGCGAAACGTCGTCGTCACGGGACTCGGCTGCGTCACGCCGATCGGCATGAATGCCGCCGCCGCATGGGAATCACTGCTCGCGGGTCGCTCGGGCGCCGCTCGCGTCGGGAGCTTCGACACGAGCCCGTTTCGCACCGAGATCGGCTGCGAGGTCAGCGACTTCGTCGCGCCGCAGTGGAAGCGGCGTGCGGATGGCCGTGAGGACCGGGCGAGCGATCTCGCCTTGGCTGCGACACGCGAGGCGATGACCCAGACCAGTCTGGAAGACGGGAGCTCTGCACTTCGCTCGGCGGCCCTCTGCGTCGGCACGACGATGGGCTCACCCAACTTTCTTGACCGGCTGGAAGAGGGTCTCGATCAGCTCGAAGGAGGCGGCGAAGACGGCTCGGCCGAGCCCTGGGGCGAGGTCATCACGCACAGCTCCGCCTCGATCACCGAGACGGTCGCGTACGAGCTCGAGCTCACCGGCCCGCAAGTCTCGCTGCCCGCGGCGTGCTCCGCCGGTAATTACGCCATCGGCTTCGCTCTCGACCTGATCCGCCAGGGCGACGTCGACATCGCGATCGCCGGCGGAGCCGAAGCGTTCAGCCCCTCGGCGTACGCCGGCTTCAATCGGCTCGCGGCCCTCTCCCCGGACGTCTGCCGCCCCTTCGATCGCGATCGACAGGGACTGCTCCTCGGCGAAGGCGCGGGCATGCTCGTTCTCGAGAGCGAGGAGCACGCACGCGCGCGGGGCGCCGAGCCGCTCGTCCGCGTGCTCGGCTACGGGCTCAGCTGCGACGCCCATCACATCACGGGACCCCACGCCGAGGGCGCCGGGGCCGTCGCGTGCATGGAGCGAGCCTTCGAGGACGCGAGCATCGACGCATGCGACGTCGACTACCTCTGCTGCCACGGCACGGGAACGCGCCAGAACGATCGCATCGAGGCGATGGCGATCGGCAAAGCGTTCGGAGACCTCGCGAAGAAGCTCCCGGTCAGCTCGCTCAAGGCTCTGACGGGACACATGCTCGGAGCCGCGAGCGCGTTCGAGGCGATCGCGTGCATCCTCGCGCTACGCGAAGGTGTCTTGCCCGCGACCTGGAACCTCGAGAACCTCGATCCGGAATGCGACCTCGACGTCATCCCGAACGAGCCTCGAGAGACGGCACCGCGAGTCGTCCTCAACAATTCGTACGCGTTCGGCGGCAACAACGCTTGCCTCGTGCTCAGTCGCCTTTGAGGTCGCTGCGTGTCCGCTGACTCGGAAAAGCAACGACCGATCGTCGTCACGGGGCTCGGTCCCCTTTCGTGCCTCGGCGCAGGCACGGGCGAACTCTGGCGCTCCCTGCGAACGACGCACGCGCCGTCCGAGCTACGCGCCCCGCTTTACGACCCGGCGACCGAAGGCGTCGCGACCGATCCGTTCCCCCTCTTTCTCGTCGACTCCGAAACCCGTGACGCGTGCCTCTCGGAGCGAGACCGCCGAGAGATCGAGGACGATCCGGAACTGCGACTCGCGCTCGCCGCGCTACGCCTCGCGATGGACGACGCAGGCGGCCTATCGGACGAATCGCTCGCGCGCGCGGGTCTCGTCCTGACGTGGGAGGCGCCGGGCCTCGATCGACTGCAACGCGGCATCGCCCGCGAGCTGGAGGCGGAAAGGGTCCCCGAGACGAACGACGCCGACGCGAAGAGCCGCTTCCGCGAATTCTACGAGAGACACCGCGAAGCGTTCTACGGCACGCACTCGTTCCTCCACCTCCATCTCATCGCACGCGCCCTCGGTCTCCACGGGCCGACACACTTCGCGAACAACGCGTGTGCGTCGGGGCTCTACGCGCTCGACGCGGCCGCCGGGATGATCGAACGCGGCCAGGCCGATCTCGTGCTCGTCGCCGCGGCCGAGTGCCCTCGCTTCCCGACGAAGATGCTCTGGTTCGAGGAGCTCAGCCTCTACGCGCTGGACGGCCGCGTGCGGCCTTTCGATCGTGACCGCACGGGTGTCGTTTTCGGCGAAGCCGGTGCCGCGCTCGTCCTCGAGACACGCGAGAACGCCGAGGCGCACGGGCGACGGCCGATCGCCGAGTATCTCGGAACGGGCGTCAATCAGGAAGCGTGGAAGGTCGCCGTGCCGGATCTTTCGGGCGGCTACTACGACGACGCGTTACGGCGCGCGTGCAGCGCCGCCGGGATCGAGCCCTCGGACCTCGACGTCGTCAACGTGCACGGCGCCGCGACGGGCCTCAGC
>CAYZGY010000449.1:0-6818 GCA_964478085.1 uncultured Planctomycetia bacterium | reverse complement strand
GACGGCCGAGTTCTTGGTCGTCGGGCAGGACGACCGCAATCGCCCGCGCGTCGATGAGCACCAGTTGCACGTCAGCAGCCCGCACGTCCAGAATCCCATCGCCGTGCGATACGCCTGGGCACGCAATCCGATCGGCAACGCGGTCAATAGCGCGCACCACGAGCGAATCATCCCGATCCCGTCCTTCCGCACCGACGATTGGGATTGGCCCGAAGCACCCTTTGCAGCCGACGGGAACGACGCGGGTAACCAGCACCGCGAAGCGATTTATCACCTGCGCGAGGCCGCTCGCAAACTGAATCTGAAGCGACGCCTCCTCGAAGCGCGTCGTGTGATCGCAGAGCTCGAAGAGACCGGAGAGAAGAAAGAGTGACCCTACCGGAGAAGACCTCCCGCCGCGATTTCATCGGAACGGGCTCGGCATTCGTCGGCTCGCTCGCGCTGAGCTCGATGTTCGAGCCGCAGGCCTTTGCCGAACGCATCGAGAAACAGCGCTCGCACTTCGCCCCAAAAGCGAAGCGCATCATCTTCCTCTTCATGAACGGGGCGCCGGCGCAGCAAGACCTCTTCGACTACAAGCCCGCGCTCGACAAGTATCACGGCAAGGAGCTCTTCAAGACCTTCGACCCGAAGAAGAGCGAGTGGAGCGAGAAGGGCTTCGTCCGTCGCACGCAACGCCTGACGGGGATGACCTCAGGTCAACGCTCCTTCCCGATCGCGCGATCGAATTGGAGCTTCCGTCGCTACGGCGAAAGCGGAGCCTGGGTCAGCGCTCTTCTCCCCCACACGCAGAAGATCGCCGACGACCTCTGCTTCGTCAAATCGATGCACACCGAGGCGATCAACCACGACCCCGGCGTGACCTTCTTTCAAACGGGACACCAGCAGCCGGGCCGCCCGAGCTTCGGCTCGTGGATGAGCTACGGACTCGGCACCGAGAACCGCGATCTCCCGACGTTTTGCGTCCTGATCTCGAACGGCACGGGGCGTCCCGGCAGCCAGCCGGTCTACACGAAGCTCTGGGGAAGCGGCTTCCTGCCGAGTGTCCACCAAGGCGTGCAGCTACGCGGCGGCGACACTCCGGTCCTCTACCTCAAGAGTCAAGCCGGCGAGAAAGGGTCGAGCCGACGGCGCATGATTTCGCGACTCGAAGAGCTCAACCGCATGCAGCTCGAGCGCTTCGGCGACCCCGAGATCGCGACGCGCATCGCGCAGTACGAGATGGCGTACCGCATGCAGCTGTCGATCCCCGAGACGACCGACATCAGTCAAGAGCCGAAGTCGATCCTCGATCTCTACGGTCCCGAGTGTCAGACTCCGGGCAAGTTCGCCGCGAACTGCCTGCTCGCTCGTCGCCTCGTCGAACGCGGTGTGCGATTCGTTCAGCTCTACCATCGCGGCTGGGATCAGCACGGCGGCCTGATCCAAGCCTTGCCGAAGCAGTGTCGCGACGTCGACCAGGCCTGTGCGGCGCTCGTCACCGATCTCAAAGAGCGAGGCCTCCTTGATGAGACACTCGTCATCTGGGGAGGCGAGTTCGGTCGCACGACCTACAGCCAAGGAGGTGCCGGCCGTGCCGCGAACGGACGTGACCATCACCCGCGGTGCTTCACGTACTGGCTGGCCGGCGGCGGTATTCGACCGGGCACCTCCTACGGTGAGTCCGACCTCGTCGGCTACAATGTGGAGCGCGACCCGGTCCACGTCCACGACTTCCAGGCGACGGTGATGCACCTGATGGGCATCGATCACGAACGCCTCACGTTCAAGTACCAAGGCCGACGCTTCCGCCTCACCGACGTTCACGGTGAGGTCGTCGAGCCGATTCTCGCGTGAGGGTGATCGACATGAACCAGTCACGACTGCTCCTCACACTCGCCGTCGCCGTCTCGCTCGGGACATCAACGAGCTCGCCGCTCTGGTCGGACGAGTCCGTGACGTTCAACGAGGACATCTTGCCGATCCTCTCGGATCGCTGCTTCCCGTGCCACGGCCCCGACTCTGCTGCGAGGAAGGCCCGACTTCGGCTCGATCGCGAGGAGGAGGCCAAGAAGAAGCGCGCAAGCCGCGAGCTCGCCCCGATCACGCCCGGGCACGCGGATCGAAGCGCCGTCTTCCTCCGCATGGTGAACGACGATGCAGACGAGCTCATGCCGCCGCCGGACTCGAAGCTCTCGCTCACGAAGTCGGAGATCGCGAAGATCCGAGCGTGGATCGACGGAGGTGCGAAGTGGGAGGGCCACTGGGCATTCCTCGCCCCGAAGAAGGAGACCTCTCCGACGACGGGCCAAGCCGACCAGGCCCGCGACCCTCTAGACCACTACATTCTCGATCGCCTCGAAAGCACGGGTCTCGAGCCGTCGCCTCCAGCAGATCCCGCGCACCTCCTCCGTCGCGTCACCTTCGATCTCACCGGCCTCCCACCGGCGCTCGGCGAGCTCGACGGCTTCCTCGCCGACCCGTCGGACGCCAACTACGCGAACGCCGTCGATCGCCTGCTCGCCTCGCCTCACTTCGGTGAACGCATGGCGCAGGAGTGGCTCGACGTCGCACGTTACGGCGACACTGACGGCCTCTTCGAGGATCACCCACGCAGCATTTGGGCGTGGCGCGACTGGGTCGTCGAATCGTTCAACAAGAACCTGCCCTACGATCGCTTCATCACCTGGCAGATCGCGGGCGACTTGCTGCCGAGCGCGACCGAGGAGCAGAAGATCGCCACGGGCTTCCTGCGCAACAACCCGACCTCGAACGAAGGCGGTCTCATCGACGAAGACTACCGCATCAAGTACCTCATCGACCGCGTCAACACGACCGCGACCGCGTTCCTCGGTTTGACGCTCGAATGCGCGCAGTGCCACGACCACAAGTTCGACCCGCTCTCGCAGCGCGAGTACTTCGAGTTCGCAGCGTTCTTCAACAGCCTCGTCGGTCGTGGCAACACGAAGGGCGCGACGAGTCCCGTCCTTCGTCTCTTGCCTCCTGAGAAGAAGGCACGTCTCGTCGCGATCGGCCAGGAGCTCGCACCGCTCGAGAAGCGTGGCAAGGACGCAAACGCCGACGAGAAGAAGCGCATCGAGGCGCTCAAGAAGGAGAAGACCTCGATTGAGAAGAGCGCCGTCGTCACGATGATCGCCGCCGACGAGGCGAAGCCGCGCAAGACGTTCCGCCTCATGCGCGGTGAGTACGACAAGCCTGCCGAGGAGGTCCGAGCCTCCGCGCCCGCGAGCGTCCTCCCCTACCCGAAGGACTACCCGAAGAACCGCCTCGGTCTCGCTCGCTGGATGACGCACCGCGACAACCCGCTGACCGCACGCGTCGTCGTCAATCGATACTGGCAGCTGCTCTTCGGCACGGGCATCGTGCGGACCTCGGAAGACTTCGGATCGCAAGGCGAGCGCGCGAGCCACCGCGCCCTGCTCGACCACCTCACCGTCGACTTCGTCGAGTCGGGTTGGGACGTCAAGAAGCTCCTGCGCCGCATCGTGCTCTCCTCGACCTATCGACAGTCGAGCGCGCTGCGACCAGGACACGCCGAGAGGGATCCGGGCAACCGTCTTCTCGCACGCGCGCCGCGTTCGCGGCTCCCCGCGGAGATCCTTCGCGATCACGCGCTCGCCGTCAGCGGACTGCTCGTTCGCAAGCTCGGCGGGCCCGGCGTCCATCCCTACCAACCTGCGGTCCTCTTCGGGCGCAACGCGATCGGCGCGGCCGGCGCGTCGTTCCGCAAGAGCTCGGGCGAGGGGCTCTACCGCCGCAGCCTCTACACGTACTGGAAGCGACAGATCCCGGCGGCGAACATCCGAATCCTCGGCGGTGACGGTCGAACGGCGTGTCGCACGCGCCGCGAACGCACGAATACGCCACTCCAAGCGCTCGTGCTTCTCAATGACCCGCAGTTCGTCGAGGCTGCGCGCGTGCTCGCTGAACGCACGATGCGCGAAGGCGGCAAGACACCCGCGGAGCGCATCGGATTCGCCTTCCGTCTCGCGACCTCACGACGCGCGAGCGCACGAGAGCTCGAGATACTCCTCGCAGAACTCGACGATCGCCGACGCGAATTCACTGCCGACGCGAAAGCCGCGGCCGCGTACCTCGCAGGCGGCGGAGATCGCAAGCCGCCGAAGGAGCACGACGTGGCCGTGCTCGCCGCGTACGCCGCAGTGTGTTCGCTCATCCTCAATCTGGACGAGGCGATCTCGAAAAGCTGATCGAGCCGCCACAACCCGCGCCACCACCCACGAGAAGCGGCGCGGTTTTTTGGCGTTAGCGCCCCTTCGAGCCCGCGCCGGCTCGCATGCGCGCGCCACGTAGGGTGCCCCCCTCACGCGACTTGCGCTCCGAAGACCGACTTCGGCACGCGTCTTGGAAGCCCTCTGAGTTCGGGAATCAAATCTGGGTCTCGCAATGAAGAACTCGGCTCCTCGAATTGCTCGACGGGCGGACAGTGGCTGGTCCCTCGTCGAAGTCACGGTCGGCTTAACGCTGATCAGCATCATCGTTCTCGGCGTAACGGCATCGCTGTCGACGGCAGCTGTCGGTGCGGAGACGACGAACGACGAGCTCGAAAGCGCTCTGCTCCTCGATCGCGTTCTGCAAGAGGTGCAGGCGAGCCCCTACGACACACTCTTGACTTTCAACGGCACGTTCCTCGTCGAAGGAGATCACCGTGCCGACATCCGAGTCGCTCTCGTCGCCACGAATCTGATTCAGATTCAGGTCGACGTCGTCTCCCAGGTCGATCCGAACGTCGCGACGCGCGGGGTCTTGCTCGTTGCCGACACCGAATAAGCTCCAGGATCACCATCGCCATCTCCGAAACGGAAGCAGTTCCCCTCGCGCGAGGAGGAGGTACGTCATGCGTGTTTTTGCCTCGGCTCGACATCGTCACGCTGGCTTCACCGTTCTCGAGAGTGCTGTCGCTCTCGGCGTCGGCGCAGTCGCGCTGCTCGCTATCGGACAAGTGCTCACGTCCGCGACAGGCTCGACCGACTACCTCGTGACCGAGTCGGCAGCACGCGCCGAGATGCAAAACGCGCTCGGTCAGATGCAGGAGGAGCTCCAAGCCTCCGCGCCATCCCTCGTCAACGTCACCAGTGACTCGGAAGAGAACTCCGTCGTCACGTTCCAGACCGCCGGCCCTTGGATGGGAACGACGACCTGGGGCGCGGCAGACTCGTCCGGCTTCTGGAAAGAGGACTGGAGCGCGCGCTATCGCGTCGTCTCGTCGTCGCTCATTCGCGAGAGCATCGACGGAAACGGCACGATCGTGGGCGCACCAGTCGTCCTCGTACGCGACGTCGACGAGTCGTCGACGGGAGCAGAGGGATTCACGGTCGAGCAAAACGGATCGATCCACACCATCCACCTCGGCGTCCGCAAGACGTTCTCTGATGGCAAGGATCACGAGGACTCGCTCTCGACCGCGGTTCACGTCAAGAACAACGCGACTCCGTAAGGAGGCACTCTCATGCGCTCGAAACTCCAAGAACGCGAACACGGAAGCATCCTTCTCATCTCGATCCTCGTCCTGACGCTGCTGATGGGGATCGTCCTCACGAGCATGACGGTCGCGTGGGCCCGTGAACGCGACGTTCGCCACGATCAGTACCGGCTCCTCGCTCGCCTGACGGCGCAGTCCGGTGTCGAGGTGCAAGTCGCAGCGCTCAAGGACATCCGCGATCTCGCCTCGATGGGCTCGCCCTTCCAGACGATCGACGCCCTCGACACGAACCCCGCGACAGGCACGGGAGGCTACACGGCGACCTACCAAGACCAGACTCTCGTCGACTTCGAAGGGAATATCCTCGGCGAGTACGACGTCTTTGTCGACGTCGTGACGACCGGCGCTTCCGAGCGCACCGTATCGATCACGTGCTACTCGTACGTTCCCTCGAAAGCCGAGTTCGAAAGCGGCGTCGCCGACGGGGCACGCGCCGATGCGCACTCGGTTCACCGTATCGCGATGCGCGGCAGCGAGGTCTTCGACTACGCGTACTTCATCAATCACTGGGGCTGGTTCTACGGCAACAGCATCGTCGCGAACGGAAACGTCCGCTCGAACGGCCAATTCGACTTCGGCGGCTACTCCGCGACGGTCAACGGCAGCCCGCGCTACGCGGGATCGAACGGCACCGGCCTCGTCGGCTACCTCGACGACAACGGCGACGGCATCACCGATGGCAGCGACGGAGGCGTCTACTCGGGCATCCAGGTCGTCAACGCAGGAGGCGTCCAAGGCATAGGCGGTGATGCGGCGAACCAGCACACGATGCAGGACCCGGTTCCGATGCCGAATATCTCGGACCTCTCGTGGTACGAGTCGCGCGCGACGGAAGACAACGCCTCGGTCTCGATCGGCGCAACGACGCACGTCTCGGGCGTCCTCGGCGACGACATCGGAGAATCGCAGCACCTCTTCCTCGTCGGCACCGCCGCCAATCCGATCGTTCTCGACGGCCCCATCGTCGTGCGCGGCTCGGTGATCATCTCGGGGTACGTCACGGGACAAGGCTCGATCTACGCGGGCGGCAACGTCTACGTCCCCGACAACATCACCTACGTCAACGGCCCCGCGACGCCGCGCCCGACGAGCAACGATCAAGCGACCGTCGAAGCTTGGCGAGCCGCGGCGCAAGGGAAAGACTCACTCGGACTCTTCGCACGTGAGCACGTCGTGATCGGCAACTACACCGACCCGACCTGGCAGTCGTACGTCAGCTCATGGGTCAATCACCCGCTCAACCAGTCGAGCGAGGACGCGGGCATCGACGGTATCCAAAACACGGCCGACGGTCCTGACGGCATCGCAGGAACGG
>CAYZGY010000448.1:0-6855 GCA_964478085.1 uncultured Planctomycetia bacterium | reverse complement strand
GTGAGCGCCGATTCGCTCGACGTCGCAGTTGAGGTGAGCGGAGAAGAGTTCACGGGGGTCTACAGCTTCGACTTGGCGCTGGCGCTCCACAAGTGCGAGCACGCCGAGGTCATGGTCGCAAACCCACGCTCGATAAAGGACTTCGCTCGCGCGTCGATGAAGCGTTCGAAGTCCGATGCCCAGGATGCTGTCTCGATCCGCGAGTTCGCGAAGCGCATGGATTTCGTTCCGTGGCAGCCACCAGCGCGTGAGGTCCTCGAACTGCGTACGATCACGCGTCGAATCGCGGCATTGACGGTAGAGCGTACACGCGAGCTCAATCGCAAACATGCTGCGGCCCCTTTTCCCCTCGCGGCTGCGGCATCGCGGCCCCGACCTTCCGTCTCCACGCCTCGAGCGCGAACTGCAGCCGCTTGGCGATCTCGGGTCGATCCCCCGCGATGTTCTTCGACTCGCCGATATCCTTCGAAAGATCGTAGAGCTCGAGTGAGCCGTCATCGAAGTACTCGATGAGCTTGTACGGGCCGTACCGAACCGCCCCACCGAGCCGATTGCTGCGATGCCAGGCGAAATTCGGGTAGTGAAAGTAGATCGCGTCGCGGCCCCACTTCGTCTCGCCGCGCAGAAGCGGGACGATGGTCGTCGAGTCGAGCGTTTTCGATTCCGCGTCACTCACGGGAACGCCCGCGGCCTCGAGAAGCGTCGGGTAGAGATCGCTCGAGACGACGGGCGTCGTGCAGATCGACCCGGGTTTCACGACACCGGGCCATCGCACGATCCACGGCACGCGAATGCCACCTTCGTAGAGGTATCCCTTTCCGAGACGCAGGGGCAGGCAATCCGCGACGCCCAGAAACGGGCCGTTGTCCGAAGTGAAGACGATGAGCGTGTCCTTCGCCTCGCCCGTCTCCTCGAGGGCCTTCAGGATGCGGCCGAAGGCCGTGTCCATCGCTTCGATCATCGCCGCGTAGCGCGGGTCCTTGACGCCGGGTCCCTTGCGCTTCTCGTACTTCGCGATGAGATCCTTCGGCGCCTCCATCGGCCAGTGGACCGTGTAGTTCCAGAGCGAGGCGAACCAAGGCTTCTTCGCGTTCTTCTCGATGAACGAGATCGTCTCCTTCGCGAGGCGATCGGGCAGGTACTCGCCCTTCGGTCCATCGGGCAGGCTGTGAATTCGGTACGGCGAGAAGAAGCTCGGCGGACCTCCCGCCGCACAGCCGCCGATGTTGACGTCGAAGCCGTGCTTGTCGGGGTAAAAGCGAAGGTCGCCCATCGCGCCCTTCTTCCAGTTCGGCTTTCCCGCCACGTGCCACTTGCCGAAGACGCCGGTCGCGTATCCCGCGGCCTTGAGTCGCTCGGCGAGCGTGTCGTGCTCGACGCCGAGGTGCTCGACCATCTTCGCAGGCAGCAGCTTCGACGTCTCAGGCGTGAAGCGATCCTGATGTGGCGTATGATTCGTCAACTGAAGGCGTGCGGGCGACTTTCCCGTGAGAATCGACGCGCGCGTCGGCGAGCACACCGGCGCCGCGGCGTAGGCATCCGTGAAGCGCATGCCCTCCGCGGCGAGGCGATCGATGTTCGGGGTGTCGAGCTTGTCGTTTCCCTGGCAGCGCAGGTCCTTCCAGCCGAGGTCGTCGATGAGGACGAGGAGTATGTTCGGGGGCGTCTTCTTCTCTTCGTCCTGAGCCAGCAGGAACGACGGAACCGCCAGAGCGGCGAGCAGAGCGGCGAGCAGAGCGGCGAGCAGAGCGAACGCGGATCGGATCGAGACTCTTCGTGTGGTCGTTTTCATAGCGCAGGCATTGTAGTCGCTCGTCGTGGCACCACGAAGTGTCCTCCGCTACGATGTCCCGCCGCGGATTTCGCACCGACAATCGGAGAATCTCATGTCGCGCACTCCCCCCTCTCTTGTCACATGTCTACTCGCCGTTACGACGATGGTTCTTCCCGCTCGACTGTCGGGTCAGAAGAAGAATGACGAAGACAAGTCCCGAGCGACGAGCCGACTCGTCGTCGACGGCGCGGTCGAGGACGTCTGGCATGCTTTTTCGACGACCGAAGGGCTCCGTTCGTGGATCGCGCCGCTCGCGGAGATCGACCTGCGCGTCGGCGGAAAGATGCGGACGAACGACAACCCGAACGGCAAGCTCGGAGACACGTCGACGATCGAGAGCACGATCCTGAGCCTCGACCCGGGCCGCATGATCTCCCTCAAGGCGACCAAATTCCCGAAAGGCTTCCCGTTCGTCGAAGTCGCGAAAAAGACCTGGTCGGTCTTCTACTTCGAGGCGATCGAATCAGGATCTGACGCCGGCAAGACACGTTTGACGATCGTCGGCCTCGGCTACACCGACGAGCCGAAGTCTCAGCAGATGCGCAAGTTCTTCGAGGTCGGGAACAAGCAATCGGTTCGAGGACTCGAGCGCGCGCTCCGTCGCCGAGCACAGGGCTACGATCTCTCGACGCTGAAGCGCGTTCTCCAGAACGGAGCCGGGGAAGGACCTGCGTGGCATCCTGAGCTCGGCGTTCTCTTCAGCGGACACGGCGGCATCAACCGCATCGCCAAGAGCGAGCTCTCCAAAAACGAGGACCGCAAGGTCTCGGCGTACCGCGAGAAAGCGGGAACGAACGGCCTCCTCTTCGATGCGAAGGGTCGCCTGCTCGCTTGCGAGCCCAAGTACCGTCGCGTCACGCGCACAGAGCTCGACGGCTCGATCACCGTGCTCACCGATCGATACGAAGGAAAGCGCTACAACACCCCCAACGACCTCGCCGTCGACTCGAAGGGGCGCATCTACTTTTCCGATCCTCGCTACGGCAGTCGAGACAACATGGAGATCGAGGACGGGGACGGGGACGGTGGCAAGGTCGAGGGCGTCTATCGCATCGACCTCGACGGCTCCGTCCACCGAATCATCACGCACGAAGCCGATCGCCCGAACGGGCTCGGCCTCACGGACGACGATCGACATCTCTTCGTCGCCGACAACAACAACAACGACGTAGGCGGCGCTCGCCAACTCTGGCGCTTCGACCTCCGCGAAGATGGCACCATCGACGCGAAGAGCAAGCACCTCGTATTCGACTGGGAAGACTCCCGTGGCCCCGACGGTATGGCGTTCGACAGCGCCGGCCGAATCTTCGTCGCGGGAGGCCTCAACCGTGACGATCGCAAGGCGGAGACCAACAAGCACCGTGGCGGCGTCTACGTCTTCTCCCCGACGGGTAAGCACCTCGGGTTCATTCCCGTACCGAAGGATGAGGTGACGAACTGCGCGTTCGGCGGGGAAGACCTCCGCACGTTGTTCATCACGGCCGGCGGGGAGCTCTGGAGCATTCGGACGAGTGCGCCAGGGCGGCCGGTGTGGCCGAAGCTCGAGTAGAGCTGGGCGTGGATTCGCGGCGATGGTCGGGATGAATCACTGCGCACAGATCGCATTTCCGCGCTCGCAGTTCATCACCGGTGTGACCTGGACGCACGTCGGCTCGCCGTTCTCCCACCTGGCCGGCGGGGGTCCGTTGAGGAAGAGGAAGTTGAGGACGCAGAGTGCGTCGGAGAGATCGAGGCCGAGGTCGCCGTTGCAATCACACGCGATCAAGCAAAGGGGCGTGCCGCCGTCGAGGAAGAGGAAGTTGAGGATGAAGACGGCGCTCGAGATGTCGACGACGCCCTGCCCGTTACACGCTCCGGGCAGGAACGCGTTCGGCGGCGGCGGAGGCTCGACACATTCGATGCGCGGAGATCCGTAGCAGTGCTTTCCTACCCTCGCGAGAAACTGGAGGACGAGCCGATCGTCCGGCAGCGTCGGTGAGACAGTCACTCGATTGACCGGCTCGAGGATCGTGCCCACGAAGAAGAGCTGCGCCGCGCGACGCAGATGGACCGAAACTCCGATCGAAGGATCTTCGGGGATCCACTGCGCCCACGATTGCGAAATGTCCGAGTTGTGGCCGCAGAGGACCTCGCCTCGGACCGGGCGCACGTGGGGAGACTCGGGCAGTAGATCGATGGTCGCCTCCACGATCGCCGATACGTTCCCAGCACCACAATCGCCCTGCACGCCGATGCGGTTCTCGGTGTCGAGCAATGGCTGGAAGAAGCCCGATTCCAGGGTGCCCGAGAGCGTACCGACGCGCTGGCCATTGACGAATCCGTGGATTCCGCCGACGTACTTCGCCTCGGTGTTCGTCCAGCGGGCCTGCACCTCGTGCTCTCCGGGGCGAAACCCCGTTTGGCAGAGCAGTAACCCAGCCGGCGGATCGCAGTTGCTGAAGTTGCAATCGATCGCGCACGTGAAATGGAGCGGGCATCCGCGGTAACGGTCTCCGCTGTCGATTTCCGTGATTCCGGAGATCTGCACACGACGCTCGCCGGGCCCCACGTTTTCGAAGAGAAACTCCTCAGAGTCGCCCGGGATGGTCGCTCGAAACTCTCCGTCGAGGAACACGCCGTAGCGTGTCGGTGCGGGGCTGCCGTTCTTCCATCGGACGATGAGCGAGCAGCCGACCATCGGCGCCAGGATCTCCTCGCACGTCGATTCGGTCGGGTCCGCGAAGGGCTGCTCGTCGATCACGCTGAACTTCTGCTCGAGGCGAATCCCGTTCCCCGGACTCTCGATCGCGAACGTATAGTCTCCGGCCCGGATTCCGGAGAAGATCACCGCGTGAACTCCGGGCACGGCTTGCGGTGGCAGCGGATCGATCGTGCCGATGGAGACTTGATCGAGGAAGATATTGATCTGCTCGAGCTTCGGCTCGGGTTCGACCCAAAGAAGCAGCACCTCGTTGCAGGGCCTCCCCGTGCAATTCCCCACGCAATCGCCGATGGTGAAGGAGACCTGGAGGACCTGGAAATCCGCGATGGTCGCGCCGCCACCTTCGTGACGACGATCGTTCACCACCGACGGGAGAAGAGTCGCGCGCTCGTTCGCGGTCAACGATCGGAGGAATAGCCCCACCCCCAAGCCCACCGTCCCCCCCCCACCCCCCCCCCCAACACCCCCCACACCCAACCCCCAAAACCCGCCCCGAAAGCCCCTCCTCGCCATCCGCGAAAACCTCCTCGCCATCCGCGAAAACCTTCTCACCGTCCAAGCGAAAGGTCTCGTCCTGCCGGGCGCTGACCACGGCAGGCTCGGACTCGCCCGCCTCGACCACCGACAGAAAGCCGGCGACGAACGCGATCACGAGAGGCGACAAAAGCCAAACCTCCGACTCGGTCCGTCGACCTGCGCGATGCATCGTTCCTCCGCACGATTCCGACCGAACACCGGACTCAACTCAACCGCACCGGCGCGTTCGATTCAACGAAAACTTGGTGACAGGTCGAACCTCGACGACCGAAGATAATCTCGCGTCAGGAACAACGTTCGATTCGGAGAGATATACGATCGATGCCGAGGGTTCGTTCGCCGGCAATACATCTGGTCGCGCTGACCGGAATCCTGCTCGTCAGCTGGGTCACGCCTGGCCCAGCCGGCGCCGATGACCGCGCGTCCCGCCGTGCCCCTCATTGGGCCTACGCGCCGCTGCGCCCCGACGACCGTGACGTCGACGCGTTCATCTCCGAACGCCTCACGAAGGAAGGCCTGCGAACCTCGCCGGCTGCCGACCGCCGGACCCTGATCCGTCGCTCGACGTTCGACCTCATCGGCCTTCCCCCGAGCGATTCCGAGATCCGCGAGTTCCTCGAGGACGATCACCCCGACGCGTACGAGAAGCTCGTCGACCGCCTCCTCGCGAGCCCGCGCTACGGCGAACGGCAGGCGCGTCACTGGATGGACCTCGTCCACTTCGCCGAGACGCACGGGCACGACCAAGATCGGCCTCGGATGAACGCGTGGCCTTACCGCGACTATCTCGTCGAGTCGTTCAATGACGACAAGCCCTACGCGCGCTTCGCCGAGGAGCAGATCGCCGGCGACGTGCTCTACCCGGACGACCCGGCAGCACACGTCGCGACGGGGTTTCTCGCCGCGGGCCCGTGGGACGAGAGCTCGCTGCGCGACATCGTTCAGGGGACACTCGACAGCCTCAAGGCGCAGTACCTCGATCGCGACGACATGATCACGACGACGTTGTCGACGTTCACGAGCACGACGGTTCACTGCGCTCGCTGCCACCGTCACAAGTTCGACCCGATTTCGCAGAAGGACTACTACGCGCTTCAAGCGATCTTTGCCGGGGTCGACCGCGCAGCAAGAGCGTACGACCCCGATCCCGAGGCTCATCGGCGACGACGCGAGCTTCTCACGCGTCGCGCTCGACTCGACTCGGGGCAGCTCGGTCCGAAGGAGTTGCTATCCGCCGAGGTCGCCGCGCAGGTCGACACCTGGGAGAAGCGCGCAGGGGCTCCGAGCACTCCGTGGACCGTTCTCCATGCACGCGACGTTCACTCTTCCGGCGGCGCGACGGGAACCAGACGCTCGGACGGATCGATCATCTTCAGTGGCAAGAATCCGGGAACGGACACGTACACGATCATCGCGGAGACGGACCTCGAGCTCATCTCAGCGGTCCGCCTCGAGGTGCTTCCTCATCCGACCCTGCCGCAGCAAGGACCGGGACGCTGCCACAACGGCAACTTGCACTTGTCCGAGATTCACCTCGACGTCGCGCCTCGAGGAAAGTCAGGCGGGACCGACTCGAAAAGCACGCGCGTCCGACTCGTTCGTCCGCAAGCCGACTTCGACCAGACCGGCTGGACCATCACGCACGCGCTCGACGGCAATCCGAAGACCGCCTGGGGAATCTACCCGAAGGTCGGTCAACGACACTTCGCCGTCTTCGAGCTCGCCGAGCCGGTCCGCCTCGACGGCGGCGCCGTCCTCACGTTTACGCTCGAGCAGCTCCACG
>CAYZGY010000447.1:4226-6881 GCA_964478085.1 uncultured Planctomycetia bacterium | reverse complement strand
TCTCCAGGATCCGTTCTCCAGGATCCGTTCTCCAGGATCCGTTCTCCAGGATCCGCGACTGGCCGAAGTCATGGCGATGGGAGTCCCGCCGTTCGTTCGCCCGGCACGCAACCTCGAGACCGCGATCACGGAGCTTCACCGGACGATCGCGGCGGAGCGCTCGCATCGTCTCTCCCTCCTCTTCGATCTCGGACGAAGGCTCGAGGCGTTTCGAGCGGAGCGCGATTCGACGAGCGCTGGGCGCAGTACCTCGAGACGATCCCCCTCGACGCAATCCACAAGCAGCAGCGCGACTACAACGAGTACTACCCGATCGAGAAGCAGTGCGCGCTTCGCCGTGTGCCGCAGAAGCGATTCGTGCCGGTACCGCTCTTGAGTCGGGACGAGCTCCGCGAGTGTTTTCCGCTGCTGCGAACGAGCGAGTAGGAGCGTTCCGAAAGCCCCCTGACGATCAATGCTGAAAGAGGAACTCGTTGCTGTTGAGGATCGCCCAGCAGATGTCTTCTAACGCGAACTCACGATTCTCCTTCGAGGCGATGTAGCGCTTTGCCGCCTCGAGCTCCTCGGCGAGCGGTGAGCGGCAGAACGCTGCGAGGTAGAGGTCGCCGAGGATCTGCTCGTCGGTCTTCTTCTCGCGGATCGCCCGGCGGATGCGGTTGTTTCCGTCGCGCAGTTTGTTGTGGAGCATCGACCCGTTGAACATCTGCAGCGCTTTCGAGAGGTTCGTCTCGGTCTGTCGCTCGCACTGGCAGACGGTTTGACGCTCGGGCTGCCCGAAGACCTTGAGAAACTCGATCTTCGAGTCTGGGCTCGGTAGCTGCGTCGCCTTCGTCCCGCGTGGCACACCGCCGAAGTTCTCGGCGACTCCGGTGACGTGGCAGATCGCGTCGAGGAGCTGCTCGGCGCCGAGGAGACGCGGGTACGCGTGCGAGAAGTGCTTCGAGTCGTCGCGGTTGAACTCGTTCTTCGTCGAGCTCAATTGGTAGACGCGGCTGTTGAGAATCGTGCGGAGGATGTGCTTGCGGTCGAAGCCGCTTCGGCGGAACTCCTTCGTCAGCGCATCGAGGAGCTCGGCGTTCGACGGTGGGTTCGAGTCCCTGAAATCGTCGACGGGATCGACGATGCCGCGTCCCATGACGTGGTACCAGATGCGGTTGACCTCGACCGTCGCGAAGAACGGATTCTCGGTGCGCGTCATCCACTCGGCGAGAAGTTCGCGTCGATCCTCGTCCTGCTTCTCATTCGCGTCGCCGATGAGCGGCAGCCACGGCTTCATCGTCTGATTCGTGCGCGGTTGGACGACCTCGCCCGATCGCCCGACGTAGACGACGAGCTCATCGGGACGCGATCCCGACTTCTTCTTCACGCGGTTGAAGAAGGCCGTCATGCCGTAGTAGTTGTCCTGCGTCCAACGCTCGAACGGATGGTTGTGACACTTCGCGCACGCGAGACGGAAGCCGAGGAAAACCTGGGCGGTCGATTCGGCGGCGTCGTGCGCGTCGGTCGCGGTGCGGTAGAAATTCGCCGCCGGATTCGAGAACGTGCTCCCGCTCGCCGTGACGATGCGACGTGCGAACTCGTCGTAGGGCTCGTTGCGTGCGATCGACTGGACGAGCCAGCTGTGGTACTTGTTCGCACCGTGCGTCGAGACCGACTTCTTCGTCAGGCGCAGGACGTCGGCCCACTTCATCGCCCAGAAGGTCGCGAACTCGCTGCGAACGAGCAGCGCGTCGATGAGCCGGGCACGTTTGTCATTGCGCTCGTCTGCGAGAAACGCACGACTCTCCTCGAGGCTCGGCAGGACGCCGATGACGTCGAGGTGGACACGGCGCAGGAACTCGTCATCGCTACAGACGCCCGAAGGCGTGTACTGGAGCTTGCGCAGCTGCGCGAAGACGAGCTCGTCGACAAAGTTGGCAGCGGGAGGCGCTTTCCACTCGAAGCCGGGAATGTCTCGAACGAAGGTCAGGTCGCACGTCTCGATCTGATCGCGGTAGCGTGCCATGATCGCGACGTGGCCACGGTCGTGTCCCGTGACTAACCCGTCGCCGTCGACGCTAGCGACGATTTCATCCGAGCTCGTGAAGACCGTGAGCTGCGTGACGTCGCGTGTGCTTCCGTCCGAGAACTTCGCGATCGCGAGGAGTTGCTGCTCATTCGACGGAAAGCGGAGCTCGCGCCCATGTCCGGGGTAGATTTCGATGCCTTGCAGTGTCGGAGACTTTGGCCCGTCGACCGCACAGCCTTCGGCGATCCAGCGATGGAGCACGTCGTAGGCCGGGTCCGACGTTCGCAATCGAGTCCCGCCGCCGTGTGGTACGCGTCCGAGCGGCTTGAGCAGGATCAAGCTCTTGGCCGGGTCGAAAAAATCGACGCGACGTCCGAGCGACTCGCGCAGGAGCGTCTGTCGGTCGAGTCCCGCATCGAACGCACGTAGGGAAAGTCGAAAGCCGCCCTTCCCGCTCGGCGAGCCGTGGCAGGGTCCCGAGTTGCACGACTGAGTTGAAAGCGCCGGCAACGTCTCGTGCTGAAACGAGACCGCGTCGACCTTCTCCTGGCGTGTGACTTCGACGAGAGACCCTGCGAAAAGATTGCCGACACTCGCGCGAATCTCGACGCTGCCATTCTTGATCGGTCGAACGACGCCGCGGTCGA